>NZ_QGSW01000156.1:0-42872 GCF_003176715.1 Micromonospora sp. S4605 | reverse complement strand
CACCCGCCGACGCTACGACCCGCTGCTCTGGTCCATCCGCCGACGCCGCCACCAAGCCAGAGCCATGACCAGCCACTACGCCCGACAAGCCCTCATCGAGCCGTGATCACGATCCCCGGCTGGAGTATTAGCCGCGGCCCGCTGTCGCCGAAAAACTCGTCGTCCTTTCCTCCGCCCGGCCGGCTACCATCCCCGCGATGGCGGAGTTCGTGCACATCACCGGGGCGAAGTCGGCGCGACGCATCCAGCGCTCGGGAGTCGCCGCGCGCAGCCACGGGCCCACCGGTCGACGGGGCGTGTACTGCATGCCGGTGCTGCCATCGTTCGCTCTCACCTACCAGTGGGTGCGTGAGCTGCGACGCTGGCACCCGGGCGTGCTGGCGGCGGTTCAGCTACGACTGCCCGACGACGAGCCGGTGACCGTCGGCCACTACGGTGCTCCACCACGCCAGGCCACCGCCGCCCAGGCCGTGGCCGCCGTACGCGAGCTCGACGATCCGCGCGGCTACGAGGTGTTCGTGCCCCGCGCGATCACCACCGCCGAGATACGACGGATCCGTGACGTCCCGCAGGGCGTCGGTTGGCGATACCTGCCGGCAGCCCACGGTCGCCGGCCCTGCCCGTGCCCGGCCTGCCTTCCCCGCGGTGGGTACAAGGCAGCCAGGTTGCGCCGCCGGTTCCCCTACGATGAGCCGCCCCGGCCGAAGAGCGAGCTGATGGCGCGGCTGAGGGCGGCCACCACCGCCGACGACATCATCGACGTGCTCGGCGAGTTGGGCAGGGGCCGACGCGGCGGCGCCGAGGAGCTGGCGTACCTGGCCGACCATCCCGACCCGGACGTCCGCGACACCCTGGAGAGCGTCCTGCGGGCCTACCGGGGCCGGGAATCGCGGCGACTACGCGAACGGTTGGAGAGATCCTCTTCACCGACGTCAGACCCGGACAACCGCTGATCGGCAACCATCCACTCCCGCAGCCCTGAGGCCCCGGGAAGATGAGCGCTCACTCCGTGAACCCTCGCTCGAGCGCGAGGGCCAGTCGGCGTTTCCAGGCGGCGGCGTTGCCGGGCACGCCCGGGTACTCCCCGGTGAAGTTGTCCCAGTCGACGTCCCAGTCGAGGACCGATGCGGCGGTGAAGTCGTCGGCCTCGCGGCCGAGTTCCGGCCGGAGCAGGTCCCGCACGAGTCGCAGGTCCACGGTGGTGTGCTCGGCGAGCAGCGTGGCGTCGTAGAGATCCTTGCCCTGGGGGTACATGTCCGTCGCGAGCCACATCAGCTTCCAGGCCAGCGACTGCGCCGGGCCGGCTGCCCACACGGGGCGGTACACGCCGTCCAACCGGATCGTGACGGGTTCGAGGTCGAGGTGTTCGTTGAAGACGAAGTCGGCCTGCACGAATCCGGTCAGCCCGTCGTCGGTGGTGAACGGGATGACCAGGCGCCGTCCGTCGGCCCGTTCGTAGGTCCAGATGTCGGACGTCTCCACCAGATCAGGGTCGAGGCCGGCGCCCGGCCGGGCCCGCAGCGCGGACAGGACGCCGGCCAGCATCGCCTGGGCTTCGTCGCTGCGGATGCTCATCGAGAAGGGAGTCACGACGAAGTCGACGTCGCCGGGCTCCCGCGCGGCGGCGCCGAACCACGCGGACATCGTCACACTGCCTCGCAGGACCAGCTGCTGGGCCCAGGGCGTGTCGGCGATGACGTCGATCAGGTGGCACATGGCGGCGCGGCGGGCAGCACGCCAGCGTTGGCCGGTGCCGGGGTCGGCGAACACCGGCTCGCCCGCTCGGTAGGCGTTCACGTACTGCTTCAGCGCGGGATCGAACACGGCCCGCTGCCGTAGCTTGGGCCGGGGCGGCAACGGCTGGTACGTGGGCGGGTAGCCGGCCGCACCGGCGGACGCCGTGGGCATCGTTTCCTCCCTGGTCAGTGCGATCGGTTCGGTCCGGTCGGGGCGAGCCAGCCCGCGTCGAGCTCGATGCGGTCGTCGAAGACGACGTACTCCTGCTCGACGGTGACGATCTCCAGGCCGGCGCTCCGCAGCGCCGCGACGAGGTCATCGAGACGAGCCCGGGCGGTCGCGCGGCCCAACCGATGGCACCGTTGGGTGACGAACCGCTCCTGCCGCCCGTCATCCCGCGCCCGCCGGGCGTTGCGGGACAGCCGGGCGTCGTGCCGCTCCGCCACCGTCGATGCCGCCGCCAGCGCTGAGGCACCGGCGGGCAACAGCAGTTTGACGTGATGCTCGAAGTACCGTCCGGGCGGCTCGGCCGCGGCGTCCCCGTCGGTCACCGGCACACCGTCGCACCACGGCGCGGCCTCGACCTTGACCCGGGCGACGCCGAGACCAGCGGCCCGCAGCCGAGCCGCCCACTGGTCGGCGGTGTCGCGCTGGCGGTGCAGCGGGCCGGAGCCCGTCAGGGTGAGCATGGGCTGTGACGGCTTCTCGCCCCGGTCCAGGACCACGTGGGTGTACTTCAGGCCGTGCTCCTCGGCGAAGCCCGCCAGCTCGCCGGCGCTCCACTCGTGCACGGTGATGTGGATCTCGAAGTGGCCACTGACATCGTTCGGGAAGCCGTCGTCGGACACGCCGCTCACCGTACGATCCCGCTCGGCACGGCCGCGACCTGGATTCGCACCGTGCCCGGTGGTGGCCTGGCCGCGGTTCGCGGGCGCCGCGACGGTCGGCGCCCAACGCCGGCCCGGCGTGCACGACAGGAGGTCGACCCGCGACGTAGGCTGCATCCTGCGCCTGATGGACCAGGAGGCTGAGGTGGCCGGGACGACGCTGGACGGGACGACGGTGACCGAGGTGATGGCCGAGCTGGCCGCGCTCGAGGACCCGAAGGCACGCGAAGTGAACGAGAAGCACGGTGACGACCACGGTGTGAACCTCGGCAGGTTGCGCGCCCTCGCTAAGCGGCTCAAGACGCAGCAGGAACTCGCGCGGCAGCTCTGGGCGACCGGTGACACCGCGGCGCGCCTGCTGGCGATCCTGATCTGCCGGCCGAAGGCGTTCGCGCGTGACGAGTTGGACGTCATGGTGCGCGAGGCGCGCACACCCAAGGTGCACGACTGGCTCGTGAACTACGTGGTGAAGAAGAACCCGCACGCCGAAGAGCTGCGCCTGGCCTGGTTCACCGATCCGGATCCGGTGGTCGCGAGTGCCGGCTGGGCGCTGACCACCGAACGCGTGGCGAAGAAGCCCGAGGGCCTCGACCTCCCAGGTCTGCTCGACGTCATCGAAACGGAGATGCGAGACGCCCCCGATCGCCTGCAATGGGCGATGAACCACTGCCTGGCCCAGATCGGCATCGAGCACGCCGAGCACCGCGCCCGCGCGATCGACATCGGCGAGCGCCTGGAGGTGCTCAAGGACTACCCGACCTCCCCGGGCTGCACGTCTCCGTTCGCGCCCGTCTGGATCGCCGAGATGGTGCGCCGGCAGCCCGCCAGGTAGCCGGCGGCCGGTTCCGGGCACGTCGTCGATCGGGTCGGTGAACTCGCAGGCCTGACGGCTACAGCCACCTGGTCAGGTTGAGCATGTTGCCGTCGGGGTCGAGCACGTGCGCGACCCGCTGGCCCCACGGCATGTCGTTGGGCTGGCCCGGCACGCTGCCGCCGGCCGACTCGACCGTGGGCAGCAGCGCGTCGACGTCCGGGACGTCGGCGCTGAGGATGATCCGTACCGGTGCGCCGATCTGAGTGTCGTCCCGCTGCACCAGGCCGAGCGCGGTGTTGCCGATCCGCAGCTCGACGTAGAACTCCGGCCCCTCCTCGGGTACGCGCAGCGTCTGCGTGGCGCCGAGCACCGTCTCGTAGAAGCTGCGCAGGCGGGGCAGGTCGGGCGTGCTGACGACGGGTTGGATCGAGGTCATCGAAACTCTCCTGAACGGTCGGCTGTCACGAGGGCAGACCGATCAGCCCTCCGAAACTCATCGGTGCCGAGGAGTCCACGTGGTGGATCACGTCACGGAAGCCATGATCGTCGCGTCATCTGGAGGTTGATCGTGCGCCGGCCGTGCGGGCGGTGGTGGCGAGGAGCACGGCGAGAGCGGACCGGGCGTTCTGGAGCGTCGAGATCTTGTCGTCGAGGCCACGAAGCTGTTCCCACAGCGTCGGTGCCGCGCAGTGCTCCAGTTCCGGGCCCGGGCCCTCGACGCAGGGCAGCACCTCGCGGATGACGCTGGTGGGCAGGCCAGCAGCGAGCAACGCCCTGATGTGGCCGACCACAACCGGGGCGTCATCGGTGTACCGCCGGTGCCCACCTCCGACGCGGTACGAGGTGAGCAGTCCCTGCTCCTCGTAGTAGCGCAGGAGTCGCGGGCTGACGCCGGTCTCGCGAGCCAGTTCCCCGATCTTCATTCCCGTGTGACCTCCCTCATCCGCGCTTGAACCTCACATCGGTGTCAGATCCTACGTTTGCGATATGACCTCCTTCGTTGTTCAACGTAACGGCCGTGCGGCGACCGCCGAGGAGTTGACGCCGCTCGCCTTCGCGGGCTATGCCCACTTCACCGCCATGCAGGTACGCGGAGGCCGGGTCCGGGGCCTCGACCTTCATCTGGACCGGCTACGGCTCGCCTCGATGGAGATGTTCGGTCAGGCTCTGCCTGATGATCGGGTCCGCTCCTACCTGCGGACGGCGCTGAAGGCCGGTCCTGATGACCTCTCGCTGCTCGCCACGGTGTACTCGCCGGCGGGCGAGTTCACCGCGGCCCGGCCTGATGCGGAGCCGGAAGTGCTGGTCCGCACCGGGCCGGCCGCGTCCGGGCCGCCGGGCCCGCTGACGCTGGCGACGGTCGAGTACGAACGGGTCCTGCCGGCCGTGAAGCATGTCGGCGAGGTGGGGAAGACGTATTTCCTCCGTCAGGCCGTTGGACAGGGCTTCGACGACGTCGCTTTCGTTGACCGCCGGGGTCGACTCAGCGAAGGGTCGATCTGGAACCTGGCCTTCTGGGACGGCGCCACGGTGGTGTGGCCCGCGGCCGAGATGCTGGGCGGGACCACGATGGCCATCGTCCGCCGGCAGTTGGATCGCCTCGGTGTCCCCCAGCGCGTCCGGGAGGTCACCCTTGCCGACCTGCCGGCGCTGGCCGGGGCTGCGGTCATGAACTCATGGACGCCGGGTGTGGCGGTGCATCGGATCGCCTCGGTGCCGCTGCCGGAAGCGCCGTCCTTCCTGGCGCTGCTGCATCGGGCGTACCAGGCCGAACCGCCAACCGCTCCGTGAGTGCCGACCTGACCGCGGCTCAAGGCTGACGACCGGAAGGACCCCTCCAGACGGGAAATCTGGATGGGGCCCTTCCACCGCGGTCAACGCGATAGCTCACCACGGTCGACGAATGGCTCTGACCGAATTCGGCACAGACCCTCCGTTTCGCCATCCGCTCACTGCATGGCGCCAACCTGGGCCGCGGGCTGCCGCGCATCGAGCTTCGGGCTGTCGGCGAGCTTCAGCCAGACGACCCCGCCGATGATCACCGCCAGCCAGAGCGCGCGAACCGGGGTGAGCGACTCGGCGAAGAACACCGGGCCCAACAGCGCCGCCCCGACGGCACCGATGCCGGCCCAGACTGCGTAGCCGATTCCGACGTCGATGCTCTTGAGTGCCACGCTGAGGCAGAACAACGTCAGGAGGAAGAAGACGACAGCGGAGATCGACCAGCCGAGGACGCTGAACCCCTGGCTCCCGCCGACACTGAGCGCGTAGCCGACCTCGAATGCGCCGGCGAGGAGGAGCACGAGCCAGGGGCCGGCCTTCTTCGAGTCGTTCATGGTTGTCGTCACGGTCATCGAATCAGTCCTTCGTGTGTGGTGTGGATGGGTGCGGGTCACGCGGCGCCGCTGAGCTGCAGCCCGACGACGCCGCCGATGACGATGAGGATGCCGAGCGCCTTCTTCCAGTTGAGGCGCTGCGAGAGGAAGAGCGCGCCGACGACCACGATGCCCACGCCGGCCACGCTGGTCCAGATCGCGTAGCCGACACCGACGTCGAAGGTCAGCAGTGCGAGGCTGAGGAAGAAGGTCGCGATCGCGCCGCTGGCCAGGGTGGCGATGGTCCACCACAGGCGCGTGAAGCCCTGCGCCTTGCTGGCGAAGAGGCCGACCGCGACCTCGAAGATGACGGCGATTCCCAGATAGAGCCAGCTCACGATGATCCTTTCGTCGTATCTGCTGCATGTACATGCATATTTCGGGACCTGACCGGGCTGCGACAACACCCAACCGACCCACTAGGAAGCGAGCAGGCGACCGATGTCGCCCAGGGCTTGGCCCAGCTGCCGCGCGTCCAACTGCGGGAAGTGCACTCCGACGTTGCCGAGAAGTTCCCGCACCCGCTGCTCGTAGGGACCCCGCACCTGCTTGAGCAGAGCCTCACCCTGCTCGGTGATGACCGCGTACACCCCGCGCCCGTCGTCCAGGCAGATGTCGCGGCGCGTCAGGCCCTTCGCCTCCAGCCGGCTCACCAGCCGCGTGACGGAGCTCTGGTTCAGACCGACCCGTTGGGCGAGGTCGTTGACCCGCAACTCCTTGTCGGCGGCCTGACTGAGGTACACCAGCGCGCGGTACTCCGTCAGGCCAACCCGGTAGGCGTCCGTGAGCCACCTGCCCAGACTCGCATCGACCGCGGAGGCGAAGGCCGCGACCTGCGACCAGGCCGAACTCACGCCACCCGCAGGGGTGACTCCGGGGGTCGATGACTGCATGTGCATGCAGCTACCGTAGCACAGTGCCGTGGCATAACAACACCACCGTCCAGATCGGTCGGTCGGCGCTGTCGCCCGGCGCCGACCGCATCCTCAGGACCGCAGACCGTAATGTCCACACCGGACCCGCGGCACCGCTCGGCGGCCGGACGGTGGATCACCCGCGTGGGGCCTCGTGCCTGGCGGACCTGACCTGCTGACGCGGACCGCCGGCTCAGCGACGCGGCGGGGCGCCGACGCTGCTGCGCGGAATGAGGGTCGGTGCGATGGTCTGCCTCAGCGGGCCGACGACGTCCGACTCGAGCTGGGCCAGCAGCAGCTCCAGGCTCGCCCGACCGACCGCGGCGAAATCGGGCCGCACCGTCGTCAGCGGCGGGATGAAGTAGGCCGCCTCGGGTACGTCGTCGAAGCCGACCACGCTGATGTCGTCCGGCACCCGCCGGCCGTGCTCGTGCAGGGCCCGCAGCACACCGAGAGCCAGGTGGTCGTTGGCGGTGAAGACCGCGGTGACCTCCGGCATCCGGGCCAGCATCTGCCCGCACCGGTACCCGGCCGCCGCGGACCAGTCCGCCGGCACCAGGGGCGGCACTTCGGCGCCGGCCATCTGCAGGGCCGCCTGCCATCCTTCGATCCGCCCGGCGCTGTCGAACCAGTCCGACGGCCCGGACACGTGCCAGACCGTCCGGTGCCCGGCGTCGAGGAGGTGCTGCGTGGCGGCTCGGGCACCGGCGACCTGATCGACCGTCACCAGGGGAACCGGCCTCCGGGGATCGCCGTCGACGGTCACCAGGGGCACGTCGTGGGGCAGCCGTTCGAGGGCCTCCCCGGCCGACTCGACGGGGGCGATCACCACGATGCCGGCGACCCGGTGCGCCAGGTGCCGCTCGACCGCGGCCGAGATCGACCGGTGATCGAGGTCGCGCACGCTGCCGACGCTGACCGCGAAGCCGACCTCGGCAGCGGCCTGTTCGAGGGCGGCCAGCAGCGAGGCCGGGCCGTAGAGGGTGGTGTTCTGTGCCACCACGCCGATCACCTGGGATCGGCCGGTGACCAGCGCGCGGGCGGCGCGGTTCGGCCGGTAGCCGAGTTCGGCGATCGCCGCCTGGACCCGCAGCCGGGTCTGTTCGCGCACGTTCGGGTGGCCGTTGAGGACCCGGGACACCGTCTGGTGGGAGACGCCGGCGAGGCGAGCCACGTCCGTCATCGCAGGACCGCGCACGGCCACCTCACTCTCCCCACGTGCCTGTGGCGACCGCCCCAGGGCCGGCATCGGCCGAAACCGGCCGGGTGGCGCGAATCGCTCACGCAGCCGCCACGGCGGTTCTTCCGAGCGGCCGATAATTGATCGCCGACAGTCTACGCCAGCGGTCCCGCCGGCCCCGGTGCGGCCGAACCACCGGAAGTGTGTCCGTTTCCGAAGGCCGGAGAATTGACGGGTACCATTTTCGTCGCGCTGTCGGCGCGGCACGGGGGCCGATTTACGGTGCCTTTCCGAAGCAGCGGAAAATGCCAAGGAGAGCGCCCGGCGGCGGTCAGTGGGCGCCGCCCGCCGTTGACCGACCACCGGTGGCGCCGAGCCGGGACGACCGGGGACCATCGACCGCCAGACCGGGTCGGCCGGGCCGTCAGGCGGGGCCGGCGCCCCCACCCGGAAAGCGGGGGCGCCGGTGCCATCAGCAGGTCGAGTTGGTCTGCGTCAGCAGACCCATCCGCCAGGGCAGCGAGATGTACTCGCCGCCGGCGCTCGGGTCCTGCCCCTGGTAGAGGAACTGCAGCCGGCAGGGGTCGACCGGCACGGTCTGGTCGTTGCCGGACCGGATCAGCTCACCGTGGCTGAAGTCCTGCGTCCACGCGGTCCCGGAGAACGTCACATTGTTGCGGTGCGCGAACGGGTTGGGCTCGGTGGCCAGGTGCGGCGTCCAGGAGCCGTTGAGGCTGCCGGACGTGAACGACCGGTACCAGCGGCGGCCGTTGGAACCGATCGCCTCCTGGAGCAGCAGGTACTGGTTGCTGCCCGCCACCTTGTACACAGCGGTGCCCTCGAACAGGTTGAACGCGTTCGAGTCACGCAGCGCGAACTGCGTGTTGCCGAACCCGTTCGGGAAGTTCGCCAGCGTCGTCTGGGACCGGTAGATGTTGCCGTTGTCGTCGCTGGAGAACAGGTAGCAGTTGGCGGTGTCGCAGATCATCCAGAAGTCGAGCCAGGCCCCGTTGCCCTTGTTCTGGGTGACGATCGCCGGCTCGCTGCTCATGAAGTTGCGGGGCGTCGTCCAGGACCGCGGGTTGCTCGGATCGGTGCTGGTCGAGTACGTCGGCAGTCCGGTCTGGTAGACCATGTACCACAGGTTGTGCGGGGCGAAGTAGAAGATGTGCGGCGCCGCCCGGTAGCCGCGCCCGATCGGGGTGGCGGTGTCGAGATAGGTGTGCGTCGCGGCGTTCGCCTGCGGCCAGTCCGGGAACGAGAAGTGCACCAGGTTCCAACCCTGCGAAGGGCTGGCCGTGGTCGCGTACACCTGCCACGCGTTGTTGTGGCGCACCACCGTGTAGTCCTTGATCGCCCGGACGTCCGGGTGGGCCGCGTCCGGCTTCGGACCGGCGAGGACCCCGCTGGAGTTCCACCGGATCGACGACGGCAGGCCGGCACCGGGGTTGCCGGAGTCTCCGACGCGTACGAGTTGCCACTGCTGGTTGGCCCCGCCCCAGTCGTCGTACTGCACCACGTTCGCCCCGTCGGCGGTCGAGGCGCCCTGCACCTCCAGCGCCTTGTTCGAGTTCCGGTTGATCAACCGCACCTGACCACCGGCCGAGTCCGCCAACCGGAACTGCTGGTTGGTGCCGTTGTGATCCGACCACTGCACGATGCTGGCACCGTTGGCCGTGGAGAAGTTGTACACGTCCAGCACCTTGCCGGAGTGCCGCGACTTCAACCGGTAGTAGCCACCACCGGAATCCACGAACTGCCACTGCTGCCAGTTCCCGTCGTTGCGCGACCACTGCGTGATCCGCGCCCCGTCGTTCGTGGCCAGGTTGTACACATCCAACGCCTTACCGCTGTTGCGGTTCACCAACACGTACCACGCGTTGGTGTCCACCGTCGCCGCCGACGCCGGCGACGCGGCCACCGCCACGAGCATGCCGCCCACCATCACCGCCGCGGTGGCGGCGGCGAGCCGGGACGACCATCTACGGCGAGGTGGCACGGCCCGGCTGGGCCCACCGATGGCAACCATGATTCTCCTTCGAGATCAGGAACTGGAAACGGATCCGCTGGCCGTCATCCGGGACACCCGGATGACCCGGACTCGTCACGCCCTCGCGCTGTGATCGATAACAAGCATGCCTCTGCCCAATGAGGCGCTCGATTCCCCGCGATCACAGGAGGCCATCTCGGGCCCGGCTAGCCAAGATGGACGACCGTCCGCACATAGACTGTGAGCGATAACACGACGATAGTCAAGATGGTCTATGGCCGGGCTTTGGCTGCCACTTCCCGACGTCCCGACGACGTCGCAGCGCGGCGCCTGGGGCCGGCACGGGCCGGCCCCAGCGGAACGGGGGCTCAGAACCCCCGGGCGAGCCGGTGGTACGCCTGGCTCCAGCGGATCTCGTCGGCGAAGCGCCGCGGGTCGGTGTCAGCGTCGATGACGACCAGTTCGGTGCGGGTCATCTCGGCGAGGTCGTGCAGCTCCTCCACGCCGACGGCCTGCGACAGCACGGTGTGGTGCGGGGCGCCGGCGGTGATCCAGGCCTCCGCCGAGCCGGCGAGGTGCGGGCGGGGCCGCCAGACCGCCCGGGCCACCGGCAGCCGGCGCAGCGGGTGCGGTGGTGTCACCACGTCGACCTCGTTGGCGACCAGGCGGAAGCGCTCCCCCATGTCCGCCAGGCCCAGCACCACCGCTGGCCCCGGTGCGGCGTCGAACACCAACCGGACCGGATCCTCCCGGCCACCGATGCTCAGCGGGTGGATCTCGACGCTCGGGGTGTCGGCGGCGATGGTCGGGCACACCTCGAGCATGTGGGCACCGAGCACCAGTTCCTCGCCCGGAGTGAGGTCGTAGGTGTAGTCCTCCATGAACGACGTCCCGCCCTCGACCCCGACCGCCATCGCCTTGAGGGTGTGCACCAGCACGGAGGTCTTCCAGTCGCCCTCACCGCCGAAGCCGTAGCCGTCGCTCATCAGCCGCTGCACGGCGATTCCGGGCAGTTGGCGTAGCCCGCCGAGGTCCTCGAAGTTGGTGGTGAAGGCACGGAAGCCGCCCTCGTCGAGGAAGACGCGCAGCCCCAGTTCCAACCGTGCGGCGTAGCGCAGGGAGTCGTGGCGCGGCCCACCCGGGCGCAGCTGCGGGTCGACCCGGAACGTGTCGTCGTACTCCTTGACCAGGTCGTCGATCTCCGCCTCCGCCACCTGGTCGACGACCGCGACGAGGTCGTTGACGCCGTAGGTGTTGACCGACACGCCGAAGCGCAACTCGGCCTCGACCTTGTCGCCCTCGGTCACGGCCACGTCGCGCATGTTGTCCCCGAAGCGGGCCAGCCGCAGTGCGCGCATCGCCGACCAGCCCAGTGCCGCGCGGGACCAGGCGCCGACCCGCGCGATCACCCGCGGATCGCTCACGTGGCCGGCGACGGTCTTGCGGGCGACGCCCAGCCGGGTCTGGATGAAGCCGAACTCGCGGTCGCCGTGCGCCGCCTGGTTCAGGTTCATGAAGTCCATGTCGATCTCGTCCCACGGCAGCAGGACGTTGGCCTGGGTGTGCAGGTGCAGCAGCGGTGTCTGCAGCGCGTCCAGGCCGGCGATCCACATCTTGGCCGGCGAGAAGGTGTGCATCCAGGCGATCACCCCGACCGCTCCCTGCACGGCCGCGTCCCGACAGGCCTTGAGGATGTCGGTGCTGGAGGTCAGGACCGGCTTCCAGACCACCCGGACCGGGATGCCCGGCGAGGCGTCGAGTTGCGCGGCGATCTGCCGGGACTGCTCGGCGACCTGTCGGAGGGTGTCCTCGCCGTACAGGCCCTGGCTGCCGGTGAGGAACCAGACCTCGGGTTCGGGATGCGTTGCCATGGAGTTGCCTTCCGCGAGAGGGGCGGTCACTTGAAGCGGATGCCGATGAGGCGCTGCAGGAGGATGAAGGCGAAGAGCAGACCACCGATCACGATCCGGGTCCACCAGGAGTTGAGGCTCCCGTCGAAGGTGATCAGGGTCTGGATGACGCCCAGCACCAGCACGCCCAGGACGGTGCCGAAGACGTAGCCGGACCCGCCGGTGAGCACGGTGCCGCCGATGACGACGGCCGCGATCACGTCCAGCTCCATGCCGACGGCGATCAGCGGGGCGCCGGAGAGCGTGTAGAACGACAGCAGGATGCCGCCGATCGCCGAGCAGAGCCCGCTGACCGTGTAGACGGCGATCCGGGTACGGCCCACCGGCAGGCCCATCAGCAGCGCCGACTGGGGGTTGCCGCCGATCGCGTACACGGTGCGGCCGAAGCGGGTGTACGCCAGCACGTACGCGGCGACGAGGACGACCGCGAACGCGATGAGCACGCTGACCGACACGAAGTTCCCCCGTGGGTCACCGATGCGCTCCTGCGACGCCGCCGTCCAGAAGCCGTCGGTGATGGGGATGGACGCGTCGCTGATGAACGTGCACATGCCCCGGGCGAAGAACATCCCGGCGAGGGTCACGATGAACGGCTGGATGTCGAAGAAGTGGATCGCGCAGCCCATCAGGAACCCGAGCACCGGCCCGATCAGCAGGGCGATGACGAGTACCAGGGCCGCGGGCCGGCCGTCCCGGAGCAGGGCGGCCGACACCATCGCGGTCATCGCGACCACCGAGCCGACCGACAGGTCGATGCCGCCGGTGAGGATCACGAAGGTCATGCCGACCGCGACCACGAGGAGGAAGCCGTTGTCGATGAAGACGTTGAAGACGACCTGGATGTTGGAGAACGCCCGGTATTGGGACACCCCGACGCCATACATGACCAGCAGCAGGGCGAGGGTGGCCAGGACCGGTACGTGCCGGCGGGACAGCGTGGGCCGCCAGGCGCGACCGGTGGTCAACGAGGTGCTGCTCATGCCGGCACCTGCTCCTTCTCGCGCCGCCGCGGCGCCGGCCGTGGCGGGCCGCCGCGCCGGCGCCGGGTGAGCGTGGCCCGGAAGGCCGGCGACTGGATGAGGCAGACGGCGATGACGACGACCGCCTTGAACAGCAGGGACGTCTGCGGCGAGATGTTCATGGCGTACACCGTGGTGGTGAGGGTCTGGATGATCAGCGCGCCGAGGATGGTGCCGCTGAGCGAGAACCGGCCGCCGGCCAGCGACGTGCCGCCGATGACCACCGCGAGGATCGCGTCGAGTTCCACCCAGAGGCCGGCCGCGTTGCCGTCGGCGCTGGAGACGTTGGCGGTCATCATGAAGCCGGCGACGGCGGCGCAGCCGGCGCTGACGACGTAGACCAGGAAGATGGTGCGGCTGGAGCGGATGCCGGCCAGTCGGCTGGCCTCGGCGTTGCCACCGACCGACTCGACGATCAGGCCGAGGGCCGTGCGCCGGGTGAACGCGGCGACCAGCAGGGCCGCCGCGAGGGCGATGACGATCGCCAGCGGCAGGGTCAGGACGTGCCCGAGCCCGATCGCCCGGTACGGGCCCGAGTTGATGGTGATGATCTGGCCCTCGGTGATGAGCTGGGCCAGGCCCCGACCCGCCACCATCAGGATCAGCGTGGCGATGATGGGCTGGATGCCGATGACGGCGACCAGTACGCCGTTCCAGGCGCCGAGCACGAGCGCGGCGCCGACGGCCAGCGCGAGCGCCGTGGACACGGTGGCGACGCTGTTCTGGTCGGGCGCCTCGCTGATGTGGAGACAGGCGATGGCGCCGCTGATGGCGCAGAGCGAGCCGACGGACAGGTCGATTCCGCCGGTCGCGATGACCAGGGTCATGCCCAGCGCGACCAGGATCAGCGGCGCGCTCAGCCGCAGGATGTCGATCGGGGTGCCGTAGAGGTGCCCGTTCTTGATCTCGATGGCCAGGAAGCCGGGACGGTGGATCGCGTTCGCGGCGATCATGACCACCAGCACGAGCGCGGGCCAGAACAGGCGGTGGCCGGTCAGCGGGCGGAGGCGGTCGGCGACGGTGTTCATCGGTCCACCTCCGCACCGCCGGCCCCACGGGCGATGGTCTGCATGACGCGGTCGGCATCGAGGGTGTCGTCGTTGTCGAGCTGGGCCACCATTGTCCGGTCGCGCATGACGGCGACCCGGTGGCTGAGCCGCAGCACCTCCTCCAGTTCGGCGGAGATGAACAGCACCGCCATGCCGCCGTCGGAGAGTTCCAGCACCAGCTTCTGGATCTCGGCCTTCGCCCCGACGTCGATGCCGCGGGTGGGTTCGTCGAGGATCAGCAGGCGCGGCTCCGTGATGAGCCAGCGGGCCAGGAGCACCTTCTGCTGGTTGCCACCGGAGAGGTTGCGCACCGGCAGGTCGGGGTTGGCCGGCCGGATGCTGAGCGCTCTGATGTACTTCTCCACCAGCTCGTCCTGCCGCCGCCGGGGAACCGGTCGCAGCCAGCCGCGGGCCGCCTGCATCGCGAGGATCATGTTCTCGCGGACGGACAGCTCGGGGATGACGCCCTCCGCCCGGCGGTCCTCCGAACAGAAGCCCACCCCGCGGTCGATCGCCTGGACCGGGCTCCGCAACGACACCCGCCCGCCGTCCAGCGTGACCTGCCCGTGGTCGGCGCGATCAGCGCCGAAGAGCAGCCGTGCCACCTCGGTGCGGCCGGAGCCGAGCAGGCCGGCCAGGCCGACCACCTCGCCGGCGTGGATGCGCAGGCTGAACGGGGCGACCGCACCCTTGCGGCCCAGCTCCGCGACGTCCACCAGCGGTGCCGCGCCGGACCGGTTGGCGGCCGTGCGCTTCTGCTGCTCGTCGAGGCGCTCCAGGACGTCGAGCTCCTTGCCGATCATCTTCTCGACGAGGCTGAACTGCGGCAGCTCGCCGGTCCGGTACTCCCCCACCAGGGCGCCGTTGCGCAGGACCGTGATCCGGTCGGCGACCGCGTAGACCTGGTCGAGGAAGTGCGTGACGAACAGGATCGCGATGCCCTGGTCACGGAGCTGGCGCATGATCCGGAACAGCTGCGCCACCTCGCCGGCGTCCAGGCTGGAGGTCGGCTCGTCGAGGATCAGCACCCGGGCCCGCACGTCGATCGCCCGGGCGATGGCGACCATCTGCTGCACGGCCAACGAGTACGTGCCGAGCTGCGCGGTGACGTCGAGGTCGAGGTCGAGCCGGGCCAGGAGCTCCCGCGCCCGCCGGCGCATCTCCCCCCACCGGACGGCGCCCAGGCGACGCGGCTCCCGGCCGATGAAGATGTTCTCCGCCACCGACAGGTTGGTGCAGAGATTGACCTCCTGGTAGACGGTGCTGACGCCGGCGGCGGCCGCCTGCATCGGGCCGGCGAAGGCGACCTGCTCACCGGCGAGGGTGATCGCGCCCTCGTCGATGTCGTAGACGCCGGTCAACACCTTGATCAGGGTCGACTTGCCGGCGCCGTTCTCGCCCATCAGGGCGTGGACCTCGCCGGGAAACAGCCGGAAGTCGACGTCGTCGAGCGCCCGGACTCCCGGGAAGGTCTTGCTGATCCCGGTCATGGTCAGGACCGGAGGGCTACCCGTCATCCCATCAGACCTCTTCTGGATGGTGTCGGTACGGAGTCGAGCGACGAGGCGGGGTCGCCGCCGGTCGGACGGCGACCCCCGCGTCGGTCAGTACTTGCGGTTGGGCAGCGCCTCCTTGGCCTGCTCCTGGGTGAAGGTGGTCTCCTCGGTCTCGATCCGGGGCGGCACCGCCTCGCCGGCGTGGACCTTCTTCACCAGGTCCATCAGCTGTGGCCCGAGCAGCGGGCTGCACTCCGCGATGAAGTTGAACTTGCCGTCCGCGAGGGCCTGCATGCCGTCCTTCACCGCGTCGACGGTGATGATGACGATGTCCTTGCCGGGCGTCTTGCCCGCCGCGGTGATCGCCTCCAGGGCGCCCAGGCCCATGTCGTCGTTGTGCGCGAAGAGCACGTCGATGTCCGGGTTGGCCTTGAGGAACTGCTCCATCACCTGCTTGCCGCCGGCCCGGGTGAAGTCACCCGATTGGGAAGCGATGATCTTGAGGTTCGGGTTGGCGCCGATGGCCTCGGCGAAGCCCTTCTTACGGTCGTTGGCCGGAGCGGACCCGGTCGTGCCCTGCAGCTCGACGATGTTCACCGGCCCGGTGGCGTCCTTGGTGTTCGCCACCAGCCACTCGCCGGACAGGCGGCCCTCCTTGACGAAGTCCGACCCGAGGAACGTCTTGTAGAGCGTCTTGTCCGGCGAGTCCACGGCACGGTCGGTGAGGATCACCGGGATGCCCGCGTCCTTGGCCTCCTTGAGGACGGTGTCCCAGCCGGACTCCACCACCGGCGAGAAGGCGATCACGTCGACCTTCTGCTGGATGAAGTTTCGGATCGCCTTGATCTGGTTCTCCTGCTTCTGCTGGGCGTCGTCGAACTTCAGCTCGATCCCCGCCTCGGCGGCGGCTTCCTTGATCGAGGTGGTGTTCGCCGTCCGCCAGCCACTTTCCGCGCCGACCTGGGAGAAGCCCAGGACGATCTTGTCGTCGGCGCCGGAACCGCCGCCGGTGTCACTGTTGCCGCAGGCCGCCAGGCTGCCCGCGAGCAGCACCGTGGCGACGGTCGCGATGATGGCGCGTGCTGTTCCCGTGGTTCTCATCGGTTCTCCTCGGGGGTTGGGTCAGCCGGATCGCGGCCTCGACGGTGTGCGGCCGGCTGTGGTGGAGGTGGGTGCGACAGGAGCGGCGGATGAGCGGCGCCGGCCCGGAGGTGCGGCGGCCGCTCAGCCCGTCGCCGGGCGTTGGCCGTAGACGTTCTGGTAGCGGTCGTGGAGCGCGTCGATGTCGGCCTGCGCTATCGGCAGCGGCTGCCCGAGGGCGCGGGCCAGGTGCGCGGTGCGGGCGACGTCCTCGCACATCACCGCGGCCTTCACCGCCGCGCGGGCGTCCTTGCCGATCGTGAAGACCCCGTGGTTGCGCATGAGCACCGCGGGTGAGCGGTGCCCGGACAGGGTGCTGACGATCCCCTTGCCGATGTCGTCCCCGCCGATCAGCGCGAACGGCCCGACCGGGATCTCCCCGCCGAACTCGTCGGCCTGGGCGGTCAGCCAGCACGGGATCGCCTCGCCCCGGGCCGCCCAGGCGGTGGCGTAGCCGCTGTGGGTGTGCACGACGCCGCCGACCTCCGGCATCGCGCGGTAGACGTACGCGTGGGCGGCGGTGTCGCTGGACGGGGCGCCGGCGCCGTCGACGACGTTGCCGTTGAGGTCACAGACGACCATGGCCTCCGCGGTGAGGTCGTCGTAGTCGACGCCGCTGGGCTTGATGACCATCAGCTCCCGGCCGGGGACCCGGGCCGACACGTTGCCGGCGGTCCACGCCACGAGGTCGTACCGGGTGAGTTCGCGGTGCAGGCCGGCGACGGTCTCCCGCAGCGCGGAGACCTGTCGGGTCAGGTCGGTGTTCATCCGGCCACCTCCAGAACCGGGTCGGCCTGCGGCACGGACCCGTCGAGGGCCGCGTTCCGGATCGCCCGCAGGCGGAGCATGACGTCGTTGCCGCCGCGGCCGAAGTGGTCGTGCAGCGCGCGGTACTCGGCGAAGAGAGCGTCGTAGGCGCGCACGTTGTCCGGGTCCGGCCGGTAGACGCCCTCGTGCACCCGGCCCATCGCCGCCGACGCCTCGTGGATCGACGGGTACGCCCCGGCCGCGACCGCCGCGTGGATGGCCGAGCCGAGCGCCGGCCCCTGGGCGGAGCCGATGATGCTCAGCGGACGGTTGGTGACGTCGGCGTAGATCTGCATCAACAGCCGGTTCGAGGTGAGACCGCCGGCCACGACGAGGTCGGTGACCGGCACCCCGGCGGCGACGAACGCCTCGATGATCATCCGCGTGCCGTACGCGGTGGACTCCAGCAGCGCCCGGTAGACGTCCGGTGGCCGGGTGGCCAGCGTCAGCCCGACAATCAGGCCGCTCAGGTCGTGGTTGACCAGCAGCGAGCGGTTGCCGTTCCACCAGTCGAGCGCCAGCAGGCCGTGCGCCCCGACCGGCTGGGCGGCGGCCAGTTCGGTCAGCCGTTCGTGCGAGTCCGCGCCGGCCGGAGCGGCGTGCTTGACGAACCAACCGAAGATGTCGCCGACGCCGCTCTGCCCGGCCTCGTAGCCCCAGGCGCCGGGGCTGATGCCGCCGTCGACGACGCCGCACATGCCGGGCACCTCAGCGGGCCGGTCGCCATTGAGGACGTGGCAGGTGGACGTACCCATGATGGCCACCAGCCGGCCGGGCGTCAGGGCCCGGGCGGCGGCGGCGGTGACGTGCGCGTCGACGTTGCCGACCGCGACCGCGATACCCTCCGGCAGCCCGGTCCAGGCCGCCGCCCGGGCGGTGAGGGTGCCGGCGCGGACGCCCAGCGGCAGCAGCGGACCGTCCAGCTTGGTCACGATGTCGGCGAAACCCGGGTCGAGGGCGCTCAGGTAGTCGCTCGACGGGTACCGGCCGTCCTGGCGGATGCCCTTGTAGCCGGCGGTGCAGACGTTACGGGTCTCGGTGCCGCACAGCTGCCACACGATCCAGTCGGCCGCCTCGATGAAGCGCTCGGCGCGCCGGTAGATGTCCGGGTCCTCCACGAGGAGTTGCAGCCCCTTGGCGAACTGCCACTCGGCGGAGATCTTGCCGCCGTAGCGGCCGATCCACGGCTCGCGCCGCTCGTGGGCCAGCGCGTTGATCCGGTCGGCGTGCGGCTGGGCGGCGTGGTGCTTCCACAGCTTGACCCAGGCGTGCGGCCGGTGGCGCAGCTCCGGGATCTCGCACAGCGGGGTGCCGTCGGCGAGGGTCGGCAGGACGGTGCAGGCGGTGAAGTCCGTACCGATCCCGATGACCTGGTCAGGGCGTACGCCGGCGGCGGACAGCGCGGCGGGGACGGCGTGGCGCAGAACGTCCCGGTAGTCCTCCGGGTCCTGCAGCGCCCAGTCGGGAGGCAGCGCCGGCCCCCCGCCGGGGAGCGCGGACTCGATCACGCCGTGGCGGTACTCGTGCACCGCGGTGCCGACCTCGGCCCCGTCGCGTACCCGGACCACCAGGGCCCGCCCGGAGAGCGTGCCGTAGTCGACCCCGACCACGTACCGCTCGCCGGCCCCGTCGGCACTGCTCATGACCACCTCCGAACCGTCACGGCTTAGTGTTAACGCTCACATCCAGGCTCGTCAAGATACTCCCCGGCAACAGCTCCGTAACGCACGGCGCTGCGGCTCCGTCGGTATTGGACGGGTAAGCGCGAATAGTGCGTCGCGCGGACCGGACAGCCGGCGGCACCCAGGCCCGATCGGCGATGTGTTAACGAAAACAGGGCCCGTGGACATCCCGGTTGGCGCGGCTCCGCTCAGGCTTCGGCAGCCGGCGGTGCGGACGGCGGCAGCGGCAACTCGACGGCCTCCTCGACCCGCATGGTCGAGTGCGCCGGCGGCAGCTTCTCCACTCGCGGTGAGCGGCTGTGCAGCCGTCCCCGGCCGGTCGGGTCCGGCCGCCCGTCCACCTGGCAGGTAACCATCCGGATCGGCGCCGGTGGCGCGGTGAACCGGCCGGCGCCCCAGCGCACCCAGAGCGGGATCCGCCCCGCGTCGGCTTCGGCAAGCAGCTTCTCCCAGGTCCGGCGGCGCGTCCCGTGATCGATCTCGATGACGACCGGTGCCCCGTCCGGGCGCGCACAGGCCACGTCGAGCACCGACCGCTGGGCGGACATCGGCGGCGGCAGCGGCAGCACGCTGGGCGCCCGCCGGTAGACCCGCCAACCCTGCTCCGCCGCCCAGCCGGCCACCGCCTCGATCAGCCGGGCGGTGACCTGGTCGGTGGTCAGGTCGGTGAAGGTGACGGCATCGAGCCGGTCCCCCAGCGACGCCGCCAACCGCTCCCCGTCCGCACCGACCACCACCGCCGCAGGGTAACCGCGCGACGGCCGTCGCCGCCGGCAGGCCAGCCCGGATCCCGGGTCAGCCGGAGCGGACCCAGCCCGCCCCGCAGGTCGGCCCCGCGTCACCGCGACCCGGAGCCGGCCTCCGTCCCCCGGCTGTCCGCACCGGACACCTGCTCGGCCGCGCCGGCGAGCCGGGCCGCCAGCGTCCTGACGTGCTCGACGAGCTCCGGGGGCTCGTGCACCTGGAAATCGAACCCCTTCGTCGCCACGTAGATGGCCAGCTCGTCCAGCGAGTTGGACCCGGCCCGCAGGGTGCAGCTGTGCTCGTCGATCGGCTCCAGTGTCCCGGTGGTGGGCGCGATCCGCTCCGCCGCGGTCTCCGCGCTGACGTGCAGGGTGATGCGGGCCTGGTAGCGGTAGGCGGACGTGGAGACCCCCCGTGAGGTGTAGCCGCCGAGATCGGGGTCCGGTGGGGTGCGCGGGGTGAACCGGGGGCCGGTCGGCGTGCGCGGGTCGAGACGGTCCACCCGGTAGGTACGCCAGTCCCGGCGGTCGACGTCCCAGCCGACGAGGTACCAGCGGCGACCCGCGTGCACCAGCCGGTGCGGTTCGGTGGTGCGGATGCTGCTGGTTCCGTCGTGGGTGCGGTAGTCGAAGCGCAGGCACAGCGAGTCGCGGCAGGCGGCGGCAATGGCGGTGAGGGTGCTCGGGTCGACGGTGGGGCCGGTGTTGGCCATTGGCACCGTCACCGAGTGCAGAGCGTTGATCCGGTGGCGCAGCCGGGACGGCAGTACCTGTTCGAGCTTGGCCAGGGCGCGCACCGAGGTCTCCTCGATGCCGGTGATCGAACCCCCGGCGGCCGTCCGCAGGCCCATCGCGACCGCGACGGCTTCGTCGTCGTCGAGCAGCAGCGGCGGCAGGTCCGCGCCGGCACCCAGCCGGTAGCCGGCGGTGCCCGCGGTGGCCAGCACGGGGTAGCCGAGGCCGCGCAGCCGGTCGACGTCGCGGCGCACGGTACGCGGACTGACGTCCAGTCGCTCGGCCAACTCGGCGCCCGACCAGTCACGTCGGGTCTGTAGGAGCGAGAGCAGTCGCAGCAACCGTGCCGAGGTCTCCCACATGGGTTGAAGTCTGCCACTTGCCTAGGACTGAACCTGACCTAGCCGGCTCCTAGGGTTTCGGGTATGCAGAACAACAGCGCGATCCGGCCCTTCACCATCGACGTTCCCCAGGCCGACCTGGACGACCTGCGGGACCGGCTCGCCCGGACCCGGTGGACCGCGGACCTGCCCGACGTCGGCTGGAGCCGTGGAGTGCCGGTGAGCTACCTCAAGGGGCTGGCCGGGTACTGGCGTGATGATTACGACTGGCGCGCCCACGAGCGGAAGCTGAACGCGTATCCCCAGTTCACCACCGAGATCGACGGCCAGAACATCCACTTCCTGCACGTCCGCTCACCCGAGCCGGACGCGCTGCCGCTGATCCTGATCCACGGCTGGCCCGGATCGATCGTGGAGTTCCTTGATGTCATCGGCCCGCTGACCGACCCCAGGGCGCACGGCGGCGACCCGGCGAACGCGTTCCACCTGGTGATCCCGTCCATTCCCGGCAGCGGGTTCTCCGGGCCGACCGCCGAGGCCGGCTGGGACACCAACCGGGTGACCAGGGCGTTCGCCGAGCTGATGGACCGGCTCGGCTACGACCGCTACGGCGCGCAGGGCGGGGACACCGGTGCGGTGGTCGCCCCCGGGCTCGGCCGGCTCAACCCCGACAAGGTCGTCGGCGTGCACGCGAACGGCCTGTCCGCGTTCACCGAGGTCGACCCGGACGAGGTGGGCGACCTGACCGAGACCGAGCGGGCGCGGCTGGCGCACCTGGAGTACCTGCACACCGAGCAGTCCGGCTACGTGATGATCCAGATCAGCCGGCCGCAGACCCTGGCGCACGGGCTGCACGACTCTCCGGTCGGGCAGCTGGCCTGGATCGTGGAGAAGTTCAAGGAGTGGACCGATCCGGCCGCCGAGCTGCCCGAGGACGCGGTGGACCGGGATCTGCTGCTCACCAACGTGATGCTGTACTGGCTGACCGGCACCGCCGGGTCGTCCGCCAACAGCTACTACGAGACCGCGCACGCCGGTGCGTGGGGCGCCAGTGAGCGGTCGCCGGTGCCGACCGGAGTCGCGGTGTTCCCCCTCGATGTGTCGATCCGACGCACCGTCGAGCTCGAGCACAACGTCGTCCACTGGTCCGAGTTCGACCGGGGCGGCCACTTCGCCGCCATGGAGGCCCCCGACCTGCTGGTCGGCGACGTCCGGGAGTTCTTCGGCAAGCTGCGCTGAAGCACTGCGGCGCCGGCCTCGACCAGGTCGGCGCCGCGGCCCGGCGGGGTCTCGACACCCTCCGGTCACCGGGTCCGGCGGACCTGGTCGGTGTCTACCGCCATGTCGAACTCGGCGCGAGCCTGCGACGCCGATCGCGTGCCGTACGGTCGTCGGATCCTCGAGCCTGGCCGATGCGCGCGTTGGACCTAGACGGCCGGGGACGAGGCCTCCGGTGGGCGTCCGGCCGCGTGCCGGGCGTCCGCGACGGCGATGCCGAGCAGCACGGCGACGGCGGTGGTGGCGAGCAACGGCGGGGCCAGGACCAAGCGGCGGCGCCAGCGTGTGTAGAAGTGAGATCGCCAGATTTGCTGGTCACCCTTGCTGTCACAGCCTGACGGTATGGTCGCGGCGCTGGCAGATCAGGAAGGAGGGTGCCGGCATGGCGGAGTGGTCGGCAGGCCAGAGGGTGCGTCTGGTGCAGGATCATCGGGCGCCGGATCGTCCCGCGTTGAGGGTGAAGGTCGGCGACGTGGTGACCTTGGGGAAGAACGACGATAGAACGTGGCCGGCTTTCATCTGGGCGGTGGATGCCGCCGGGGTTGGCGGTTGGGTGCCGGAGCGCTACTTCCGGCGTCTAGATGAAGCGGGTGCCGCCGAGGTGGTACACGACTACGACACGACCGAGCTCTCGGCGGACGAGGGGTCAGTCGTGGAAGTGGTGGACGTTGACGTCGACAGCGGCTGGTTGTGGTGTCGAGCCGATGACGGTGCCGTCGGATGGGTTCCGATCTTGGCGCTGGAGCAGCTTGAGCCTCGTTGAGTGGGTGTCGGCAGACCGTGCGGCGCAGGGGTCTGGGCGAGGTCTCCGGTAGAGGATTCAGCGACCATGCGGGACCTGAAGCCGGAGACCTCGTGGTCACCGTGGCGGTGAGCGATCGACGAGTGGCTCTGACCGGCTTCGACACAGGTCCTGGTGCGGCCTCCACGCCGGTGACATCATCGGCACATGTCTATTCGTAGATTTTTGCCACGACTCGCGACCCGGTCGGTACTGGTCTTCATGACCGTCCTCGCCACCGCCGGCGTCCCCGCCCTGCTCCCCACGTCGGCCAGCGCCGCCGAGCCCGACCCGGTGCTGAACAAGCCGGTGTTCAGCCGGCCGCTCGGCTCGGCCGGCGAGCAGAACGCGATCTTCATGCAGCTGGCCCGGATCATCGACCGGGTGCCGGCGGGCGAAGAGATCCAGATGTCGTGGTTCCACTTCTCGTTCTCGGACGTGACGGATTCGGTCACCACCCCGGACCTCCCCGGCCGCCTGATCCGGGCGCACCAACGGGGCGTCCGGGTGAAGATCATCGTCGACCAGTCCTCGGCCACCGGGCGCCCGTTCCAACGGCTGCAACCGGTCCTCGGCTCGACCGACACCGCTGGCTCGTACATCGTGCACTGCGCGGACCGGTTTCCCAGCCAGGACCGCGGCTGCATCGGCACCCGGGCGATCCACTACACCGACTCGACGGTCACCGCCTACAACCACAACAAGTTTCTGACCGCCTCGAAGGTGGTACTCGACACCGGGGCGATCGTGTCCAACGTGGTGTTCCAGGGCTCGGCGAACCTGACCTGGTGGGACGCGACCGAGGCGTACAACAACGGGGTCACGTTCAGCGACGCCACCACGTACAACGCCTACCGGACGTACTTCGCGGATCTGCGCTCCCACCGGTACAGCTCGACCGGCGACAACGACTACTACTGGGTGACGCCCACCGGCAGCACCTACAAGGCGCACTTCTTCCCGCGCCGGGAACGGTCCGGCCAGCCGGTCTCCGACCCGGCCACCGACACCGTGGTCAGCATCCTGAACGCGGTGACCTCGTGCGGCTACGACGACGCGGGCACCCGCCGGCAGACCGACATCCGGGTCAACATCTACTCGTTCACCCGACCCGAGGTGGCCAAGCGACTCACCGCGCTGCGCAACGCCGGCTGCTGGGTCGACGTCGTCTACACCGAGGCCAACACCGCGGTGCTCAACGCGCTGGGCAGCAACATCCAGCTCACCAGGTGCAACTTCAACGTCGGCCCGGGGCTGGACGTCCGGACCCACAACAAGTACATGCTGATCGACGGCGCGTACGACGACGACATCGTCCCCCGGGTCTTCACCGGCAGTCACAACTACGCCGTCTCGGCGCTGCGGCAGGCCGACGAGACCCTGCTGCGGATCATGGGGCGCGGCATGCACGACGACTACCTGCGCGACTTCTGGCACGTCCGGGACACCTGCCGGGCCCGCGGCGGAGCCGTCCGCTGACATCCGGAACGGTCCGGTATCCGGTGTGACCGAACGGAACAGCCGGTTGGTGGCGCTGGGAGCGATGCCGCCTTCGAGCGAAGGCGGTGCGGTGGGCTCCCAGCGCACCCCCCGCACGGCCGACCCCGGGCGGTGAGCGGCCCGGTACAGCCGGCAGCCTCAGCTCGTGATCTCGCTGGGCTGGTTCGACAGTTCGGCGGTCGACGGGTCGACGCCGTGCTGCCGGAGGATCCGCCGGCCGAGGGCCCTGACCACCTCGCCCAGCGCCCCGAGAACCATGGCGAAGCTGCCGGACAGGAAGAAGTACTTCGCGGTGTGCGCGATGTCCAGCACGAACAGCACGCTGCCGACGAGGAAGAGGACATTGCCGACCAGGCCGATCGCCAGGTGGACCAGCGGATACCGACGGATGACCGCCACGAGTCCCCGGCGGCGCCCGGGCGTCAGGTTCGGCGGGGACATTCTCGGCACCTGGGGATACTTCCCTGCTCTCCTCAGGTGCACCCGCCTGGATACGCGGGATGCACGCGTGCAAGGTCAAGATGCGGCGGTACCCGGACGCCGGAGCGGTCAAACGGAGCGCCGCCCTCCGCGAGGAGGAGCAGGTCACTCGACGGAGGCCTGAGCCCGCCCGGAGCCAGCGGCCGGCGTCCTGCCCGTAGCCGTCCGCGCCCGGGCCTGCCAGGGCCACCGACCCTCCAACTCGACCTCCAGCGAGATGCTCAGGAAGGTACGCACCGCGACGATCAGCGCCAGGACACCGACGCTCTGGAACGTCGGCGATACGGCCACCGTACGGATGATGTCGCCGGCCACCAGGAACTCCAGCCCGAGCAGGATCGCCCGGCCGACTCCCTGCCGAAACTGGGGGTAGACAACGAGCAGGTCCCGGACGCGCAGGTAGCGGTAGACGAAGACGACGGTCGCGATGACGACGCCGACCGCGATGATGACCACGCCGGCGAGGTCCAACAACTCGCCGACCCGCTCGGCTATCTCCTTCATTGACAACTGCCGTTCCTTATCCGTCGCTGACCAACCGGGGCGATGACGGCGGGGATCCCCTGACCGTCAGGGCGCGGGACCGGTGCTCGACAGCCAGGCGCGGAGGTCGTGACGCGTCTCCACGCAGCCCCTGCCTCCGGGATGACGCCCCCCTCGGCCGGGTGGAGGCCCTCGTTCCCCGGGCCTCTCACCCGGCCGCCGCAAGTTCATCAACGACCTCGGGCCGGAATCGTCTCCCCGTCCATGTCCTTCGAACGGCACCGTCCGTCGGAACCGAACAGATCCTCACCTTGCCCCGAGCCGGAATGAGCCACATCGACCGGCCTCCGTGTCGTGGCCCGCATTCTCTCGGCCCGTACTGCTCGCGTCGCCGGCTCTATTCGCGCCGGCTGTCCGCGCGCACGGCAGCGACGGCGGCCGCCGTGCGGGCGAGGCGCGCGCCCTGGAAGCGGGCCGCTTCGAGGACCGCCTTGGCGTACGCGGCATCCCGGCTGGCGCGGCTCTCCACCTGGCTGACGCCGTACGGGTTCCCACCGGCGGCGTGCGCGATGTCGTAGTTCAGGTAGCCCGTGGGCAGGATGATCGACCCCCAGTGGTGGAAGGTCTGGTAGAGGCTGAGCAGGGTCGCCTCCTGGCCGCCGTGCTCTTCGTAGGTGGCGGTGAAGCCGGTCGCCGGCTTGTCGGCCAGTTCCTCCGCCTGCCACGCGGCGCTCGTGGTGTCGAGGAACTGGCGCAACTGTGCGCAGACGTTGCCGAAACGGGTCGGCGTGCCGAAGGCGTACCCGTTGGCCCACCGCAGGTCGTCCAGGGTGGCCAGCGGGATGTCGGCGGTGGCGTCGAGGTGGGCTCGCCACTGCGGCTTGGCATCGACGACCTGGTCCGGCGCCAGCTCCGCCACCCGGCGCAGCCGGACCTCCGCGCCGGCGTCGGCGGCGCCGTCGACGAATGCCTGCGCGAGTCGGTGCACGGTGCCGGTGGCGGAGTAGTAGATGACAGCGATCCTGGCGTCCGCCTGCATGGTTGCCTCCTTGGGTCGGCTCGGTTCGCGATCAACCCTGCCGAGCCGGCTTACCGTTCGCTGACCAGCCCCTTACCGGCGTCGCCGAGCGCCGGTTCGTCGAGGTCGATCTGCGCGCCACGGCTCATCTCGGCAGCGAGTTCCTCGCTGCCGACCGCCGCCCGGATGCGGGCGGTGATGCGCTGCACGTCCTGCTGCTCGCCGGCGGGCAGCGGCGCTCCGGCTGCCTCCCGCAGTGCCCGGGCCGCGCCGAGCAGCCGCGCGGCGTGGCGATGATCGCCGCCGAGGCTGGCGGCACCGGCCAGGCCCTCGAAGGCCAAGGCGACTGCCCGGTGATCTCCGGTGGCTCGTGCCGCGTCGAACGACTCACGATGGCGGCGCTCGGCGAGGACGGGGTCACCACGGTGCTCGGCGATGAACCCCAGCTCGGCCAGCGCGAGCGCGCAGCCCGGCAGGTATCCGGCGCGGCGGTTCCAGTCCAGCAGATCCCGCTGCTGGGTCTCGGCGGCGTCGAGGTCACCCCGCCGGCGCGCGATCATCGCCAGTCCGGTGACGGCGAAAGCGGCGGCGGAGGGGCTCGACTGCTCCTGCGCCACCTGTAGCGCGCGCTCATGACAGGCAACTGCCTCGTCATGGTCGCCCCGCAGGAGGGCGAGCCGACCGATGCTCGCCAGCTGCCGGGACACCGACGTCCACAGCCGCAGGTGTTCGGCGATGCGCAGCGCCTCGCGGTGGTACGCCTCGGCGCGATCGTAGTCGCCGCGGATCTCCGCCAGGCTTCCCAACAGGCTTGTCGGGTGGACCTGACCCCATCGGTCGCCCAGTTGCCCGAACAGTGACCGGCTGACCTCGCAGTCTCGCTGCGCGCCGGGCAGATCGCTGCGCAGTACGAGCGCGAGGTCCGCTCTGGTGGCGCACGCGGCGGCGATGCCCCACCGGTCCCCGTTGGCGCGGAACGCCATCAGCGCCGCGTTGACCAGGTCGGCGGCCTCGGCGGCATCGCCGGAGCCGAGCATCATGGAGGCGAACAACCACTGCGCGAACGCCTTGTCCGGCCCGTCGGCGTCCTGGTACCGCGCCAGGACCCGCTGCCGGGGAGCGGTCGGATCCCCGTCCCGGGTGGCGAGCGCGGTCAGCCACATGTCCGCATGCCGCCGCAGGGCCTCCGGTGCGACGTCGTCCTCGCTCGTCGGGACGATGTCCAACGCCGTTCGTAGTGACCGGCTCATCTCTCCGAACCGTCCCCTGAGCAGCCGGTACCAGGACAACGAGGTGGCGAGCGTCAAGCCAACGCGGGCGTGACCATCGGTGGCGGCGATGTCGAGTGCCGCGCGCAGGTTCGCGTTCTCGGCGTCGAGTTCGCGCAGCGCCTGACTCTGATCGTGACCACGTAAGCGCCCGGCGGCCTGCTCGGCGAGACGGGCGAAACAGCTGGCGTAACGGTGACGGGTCGCGGGCAGTTCACCGGCGTTGTCGAGCTGTTCGAGACCGTAGGCGGCTACTGTCTCCGGCAGTCGGTAGCGTCGCGGGCTCTCTGCGTGCCGCACCATGACCAGCGACCGGTCGATCAGGCGTGCCAGCACGTCGAGGACCTCGCCCGAGGCCACCTCGCCGCCCGGGCACACCTGCTCGGCGCTCGCCAGGGTGGCGCCGTCGGCGAAGACCGCCAGCCGGCGCAGCACCGCACGCTCGGGAGCCGACAGCAGCTCCCAGCTCCAGTCGATCATGGCGCGCAGGCCCTGCTGACGTGGGGGCGCGGTGCGCCGGCCGGATGACAGCAGTCGGAAGCGGTCGTCGAGCCGCGCGGCCAGCTCGGTCGGGTCCAGCACCGGCAGCCGGGACGCGGCCAGTTCCAGCGCCAGCGGTACCCCGTCGAGACGCCGGCAGATGGTGGCGATGGTGTGCGTGTTGCCGTGATCGACGGTGAATCCGGGCTCGATGGCCTGGGCGCGGGCTACGAAGAGCC
This sequence comes from Micromonospora sp. S4605, assembly GCF_003176715.1. Lineage (NCBI taxonomy): Bacteria > Bacillati > Actinomycetota > Actinomycetes > Micromonosporales > Micromonosporaceae > Micromonospora > Micromonospora sp. S4605. The sequence goes on along the minus strand of NZ_QGSW01000156.1, from coordinate 14,526 downwards.
GGACCGCCGGGGCCTCGGCGACCTCCTCGGCGGGGGCCCCGGGTTCCGGCAGGGCCAGCGGCGGCACCGGAAAGACCACCTCGCCGGGGATCCCGAGCGGTTCGCGGCTCGTCGCCAGGATGCGCAGGTCGGCCGCGGCACCGAGGAGTTTCTCGGCCAGCTGAGCGATCGGCGCCACCACATGTTCGCAGTTGTCGAGCAGCACCAGCATCTGCCGGTCCCGCAGCGCGGCGACCAGCCGGTCGATCGGCTCGCGAGGGCGATCAGCGGGCAGGCCGGGCGGACCGTCGTCCCGGATCTCCAGAGTGGCCGCCACCAGGTCGACGACCTCGGTGCAGGTCGCCAGGTCGGCGCAGGGTGGCTGGCCGGCCAGCTCGACGAGCCACACCCCGGCGGCGAACGTGTCGGTCAGCAGACGAGCGGCCTCGATCGCCAGGCTGGTCTTACCCACCCCGCCCAGGCCGGTCAGGGTCACCAGCCGCTCGTTCGCTAGCCGCTTCCGTACCGCCTCGACGGCCTCGTCGCGCCCGATCAGTCCGCCGTGCGGGCCGGGTGACAGCGGTGCCGGCAGGTTGGTGCGGACCCGGCTTGACGGCGGCGCCGGCGGCTGTAGCGCCGGATCCTGGCGCAGGATCGCCCGATGCAGCTCGGCCAGCTCCTGGCCCGGATCGACGCCGAGTTCGTCGCGCAGTTGCCGACGGAACTGCTCGTAGGCGGCCAGGGCGTCACGCTGGCGTCCCGAGCCGTACAGGGCGCGCAGGTGTGCGGCCCGTAGTCGCTCGCGCCACGGGTGGCGGGTGACCAGGTCGGCCAGCTCACCGGCGAGCAGGTGGTGCTCACCGAGTTCGAGCCGGGCCTCGGCCAGCTCCTCCAGCGCGGCCAGGTACTGGTCGTCGAGCCGTTGGGCGGCCTGGCGGACGAACCGCTCGTCGCTGAAGTCGGCGTACGGGGAACCGCGCCACAGGGACAGGGCTTCGGTCAGCGTCGCCGCCCGCCGCGCCGGCTCCCGCTGCGCCCGGGAACGCGCCAGCAGGGCGGTGAAGCGACCGGCGTCGACCGATTCCGACGACGTCCGCAGCCGGTAGCCGGCGTCACCGGACTCGACCAGCGCGCGGCCGCCCGCCTCGCCCGTCTCCAACGCGCGGCGCAACTGCGACACCTTGGCCTGTAGTGCCCCGAGCGCGTTACCCGGCGGCTCAGCACCCCAGAGATCCTCGATCAGCCGGTCGGCGGTCACCGGGTGCCCTTCATGGACCAGCAGGTCAGCCAGCAGGGCACGAACCTTCAGGCCAGGCACGGCGACGGGGTCGCCGCCCGATGTCCACACGGCGATTTCGCCCAGCACCCCGAACCGCACCGCTTCACCCTAGCCAAGTCAGCGGTACCGCCCCGGACAGCTTCGCCGACCGTCCCCAGAGCTGCCTGCCATCTGGACCAGCCGTGCCCGTCCGGACGGGCTGGCCGACAAGCGTGCCGCCGGGGGCACGTCAGCGACCCGTCAGCCAGCGGTAAGAAACCTCGGCATGGTGGATCCAGCCCGACACTGGAGGATCGAGATGGATCACCTACACCGCAGCGCGGTCGCTCACCACCGCAGCCAGCCCGGACCGGACCGGGTGGCCACGCCCTGGCTCGCTCTGCTGGCCGGTCCACTGTCGTACGGGATCGCAGCGCCGGCCCTGGTCCTCGACGACCTCGCGGAGGTGCTCGGTACCGGCGAACAGGCGGCGGCCGCCGGCGTGACCGCCTTCGGGTGGGGAATCGCGTTGGGGACTCCGCTGTTGGCGGCGCTGCTGGCCCGCCGCGGGGTACGGGCGATCCTGACCGTCGCGACCGCGCTGTTGGCCGCGGGAACGCTGCTCCTCGTGCTGATCCCGAGCTTGCCGGCATTGGTGGCCGGTGCGGCGGTGCAGGCACTGGGGTCTGCCGGCCTCACCGTGACGGCGATGAAACTGGCCGACTCGCCTCGCCGGATGGGGGTGGCCGCCGCCTCGCTGGCGGTCGTCGGCGCCACCGGTCCGCTGACCGGAGCACTGGTTGCCGACATGATCTCGTGGCAGGCGGCGCTGGCGTTGCCGCTGCTGGCGGCGCTCGCCGTACCCGCGGCTCGCCGCGGCGCCACACCGCCGGACGCGGCGCCGGCGTCGTTCGATCCCCTCGGCATGGTCGTGGTGGCCATGCTGGTCACCGCGGCCGTTGTCGTTCCGCACCGGCCGCTGGTGGCCGGTCCGGCCGCCCTCGCGCTGCTGTTGCTGCTCGTGGCCCGGATGAGGGTCCGCCCGGACGGCTTCCTGCCCGCCGCGGTAGCAGGTAACGGCCGGTTCCTCGCGGCGTCCGCGCTGGCCTTCGGGTTGGGCGTGGTGAACTTCGCCCTGCTCTACGCCGCGCCGGAGTTGCTGCGGGAGCACGCGGGATGGGACGGCACCCGCAGCGGAGTCGTGCTGCTGGCGCCGTATCTGTTCGGCGGGTTCTGCTCGGCGTTTCTGGTCGCGGCGTCCGGGCGGGCGCCGCGCCGGGTGGTGGCCGCGGCGCTGCTCGTCGCGGGTGCCGCCGCACCGCTGCTGGCGGCGGTCACCACCGCCGTACCGCTGCTGCTCCTGGCGATGGCGCTCGCCTCCCTGGCGGCCGCGACCGGTCAGGGTGTCCTCGCCCTGCACGCCACCGGCGTCGTGCCCGCCTCCCACCGGGCCGAAGCCCTGGGTCTGTTCAACCTCGCCTACCTGCTCAGCGTCGCGTTCGGACCGGCGATCGCCGTGACGCTCTGGTAACCCGACCCGGTGCAGCTCCGGCGGTCGGCGGGTCGCCAGTGGCGAGTCTTGCGGTAGGCGTCCTTGAGGCAGAATCTTGCCGTCTCGAAACCGCCAGAGGTCGATGCCGCGCTCGCCGCGCCGCGAGCCGTCGACGCCGCGACCGGCCCAGGCGTCGACGAACCGGGCCAGGTAGTCCTGCGGGGCCAGGGCAGACGTCATCGCGGTACTCCTGGGCAAGGTAGCCCTCGATGTTCGGGCCGTTCGGGTCGGCCAGGACGAGTCGGTACCACCGGCGAACTCGCCGACGCACTGGACCGCAGCCGGGCCATCCCCGCCATCTCACACACGAACTCCACCGTTGTCCTGCGCACCATCCTCGAACGGCCCGTCACCGTCCAGAGTGGTCGACCGATCGATGAACAGGTGGGGACCGACTGACCATCACCAGTACGCGGGCACCTTGGTCGAGCTGGGGCACGTCAGCCGGCGGGGTGGGAGCCGGGGGTGTGCCCGAAGGTGCGTCGGAACACGTCGATGAACGTGCTGGCCGACGACCAGCCACACCGATGCGCCACGGCAGTCACTGGTGTTCCGCCGGCCAGAAGGACGAGAGCGTGGTGCAGGCGCAGCTGGGTGCGCCATTGCGGGAAGGTCATCCCGAGGTCGCTGCGGAACAGCCGGGACAGGGTGCGGTCGCTGGCGCCGACCGCGCGACCGAGCTCAGCGAGCGTGCGGTCGTCGCCCGGGTCGGTCCGCAACATGGCGCACAGGGTCTGCAGCAGCGGCGTGGTGGGTGCCGGAACGTGTAGCCGCTGCTGGGGGGCAGCCCATACCTGGTCGAGCAGCACGGCGCGCAGACGGGCTCGCTCGGGGCTGTCGTCGTCCGCGCCGAGGGTGTAGGCGACGATCAGTTCGCGCAGCAGGGGGCTGACGGACAGCACCGTCGGGGTGTCCACACCGAGCGGATTGTCCTCAGCAGGCAATCCGACCAGGTGCAGGTCGAGGTCGCCGTAGGCGCGGTGGGCGTGCACCGTGCCCGCTGGCACCCAGATCGCGCGGGTGGCCGGCGCGATCCACGACCCCTCGCTGGTCGTCACGGCCAGCACCCCGCGTCCGGCGTAGACGATCTGGTGGTCATCGTGCCGGTGGGCGTCGATCTCGCCTCCGGCCGCGAGCCGCTGGGTGCGGGTGGGGGCAACCGGATCGTGGCGTATTTCCGTCATTAGATGGCAGTTTATCGGAAGCCAGACAGGGCGCCGGCGGGAACCATCGAGGGGTGCGAAGGAGAACGCTGGTCGCTCTGCTCTCGGTCGGCCATGCCTGCGTCGACATCTACCAGGGCAGCGTCGCGGCTCTGGTGCCGCTGTTCGTCGCCGAGCGCGCCTACACCTACGCGGCGGCATCTGGGATCGTGCTCGCCGCGTCCCTGCTGTCCTCGGTCGCGCAGCCGGCATTCGGCGCGCTCACCGACCGTTGGGCGCTGCCGTGGTTGCTGCCGGTCAGCACCCTGCTGGGCGGGGTCGGCATCGCGCTGAGCGGAGTGAGCGGCAACTACAGCCTCACCCTGCTGTTCGTGGCGCTCTCCGGCATCGGCGTGGCCGCCTACCATCCCGAGTCCGCGCGCATCGCTCGTGCGGTCAGCGCAGGCAGCCACCGCTCCATGGCCTACTTCGCCACCGGCGGCAACATCGGCTTCGCACTGGCCCCGCTCATGGTCGCCGCGGTCACGGCTGTCGGTGGTGTGAGCTGGACGCCGCTGATGATCGTGCCGGCCCTCGCCGGCAGCGCGATGGCGTTGCCCGTGCTCCGCGCTCTTGCCCAGCGCCGGGGCACCGACAGCGGTGAACCGGCGGCGGTCGGGCACGACGACAGCGCCTCGTTCACGCGGCTGACCGTGGCCGTGGTGTTCCGGTCGATCGCCTTCGTCGGCCTCAGCACGTTCGTGTCCCTCTACGCCCAGCAGCGCGTGAACGGCGGTGCGGCGGCCGGCACAGCGGCATTGTTCGTGCTCTACCTCGGTGGCGTCGTCGGCTCCGTCCTGGGTGGTTCCGCAGCGACCCGATGGGGCCGGGTGGCGGTGTCCCGCCGGTCCTACGCGGTCACCGTCGTCGCGATCGCCGGGGTGGTGCTGGTGCCCGGACCCGCTATCTACTTCTTCGTGGCGTTGACCTCGGTCGGCCTCTACATCCCCTTCTCCCTGCAGGTGACCCTCGCGCAGGACTACCTGCCGACGAAGGTCGGCACCGCAAGCGGGATCACCCTGGGCCTCACCGTCAGCGTCGGAGGACTCGCCAGCCCCATCCTGGGCCGCCTGGCCGACGCCACCTCGCTGCGGATCGGATTGACGCCGCTCATCCTCATGCCGCTACTGAGTTGGCTGATGTTCCGAACCCTGCGCGACCCCGAGTCATCCTTCGTCGACCGATCGCGGCCGCGGTCCCGAGCGGGCCTCCGCTGACGGCGACGGCCGCTGCCGTTACTCTGCTCGGGTGGGACTGCGGTTCACGACGCGCGCGTCCGACTCGCCCTGGATCGACACCGTGTGGACCTGCACGAGCGAGCAGGTGACGCAGATGACGTCCGTCGCGACGGCGAACTGGGGCCTGGTGTTCTGGAAACAGGAGGGCCGGGCGTACGCGGCTGTCTCCGGCCCCGAGACCGGCGCCAGCGTCGCGCCCGTGCCGCCGGGCGCGACGTTCGTCGGCATCGAGTTCTCGCTGGGCACGTCGTTGCGGTCGGTGCCGACGCCGGCCCTGGTCGACGCGGGCGCCGAACTGCCCGACGCCGGGCGCCGGACGTTCCGGTTGGACGGAACGCGCTGGGAGACCCCCGGCCCCGACGATGTCGAGGCGCTGGTCGGCCGCCTCGTCCGCGCCGGAGCCGTGGTCCGCGATCCGCTCGTCACCGAGCTACGCGTCGGCGGGCGTCCCCCGGTGTCGGCACGCACCGTCGAACGCCGGTTCCGGGCCGCGACCGGGCTGACCCAGGGCGCCGTACGACAGATCGAACGCGCCCGCGAGGCCGCCATGCTGCTGGCCGGCGGCCTCGCGGCCGCCGACGTCGTCGGCCGGCTCGCGTACTACGACGAGCCGCACCTGGCCCGAGCGTTGCAACGGTACGTGGGACGCACGGCGCGGCAACTGCGGGAAGGTGCCGGCGGCGCCATCGCCCTGGACCTGGCTCAGCCGGCGACCTCGTAGATCAGCTTCAGCACGCCGTTCGGGTAGGCGGCGGAGTCCCGCAGGCGCAGCACCTGCTTCTCGTTGTCCGCGCTGCTGAACAGGCTCTTCCCGGCGCCGAGCAGCGCGGGGAAGACGAGCAGGTGATAACGGTCGATCAGGCGTGCGTCCGACAGGCGCCGGGCCAGCTCGGCGCTGCCGTGGATGAAGATCGCGCCGCCCTCGCTCTTCTTGAGGTCGAGAACGTCGTCGGTGGAGCGCAGGATCGTCGTCGGGCCCCAGCCCTCGACGAGTGCGCTCTCGGGCAGCGTGCTGGACACGACGTACTTGGGCAGGTCCTTGTAGGCGGCGTGGTCCTCCGAGTCACGCCACACCGGCGCGAACACCTCGTAGCTGCGGCGGCCGAACAGCAGCGCGCTGGTCTCGGCCAGTTCCTCTCCCTTGAGGGCGAACGCCTCGGGCAGGACCTCGACGTCCTTGAACACCCAGCCACCGCTGCGGTGCTCCTCTCCCGGCCCGCCGCCGGGCGAGTCCACCACGCCATCGAGTGACATGAACCCGGTGTAGACCAGCTCACGCATGCGTCTTTCTCCTCATCGTCGGAACGCCGGCGCCCAGGATAGGGAGCGGGCATCGCCGCTGTCTTGTACAGAAACGACGGCCACCGCGGCGGGCCGGAACCTGGTCGCTACGCGGTCATGCCTTCTCCGGGGTGACCAGTCCGGTTTGGTAGGCGATGACGACCAGTTGCGCGCGGTCGCGCGCACCCAGTTTGGCCATCGCGTGGCTGACGTGGGTGCGCGCGGTGGCCGGGCTGAGGAACAACTCGGCGCCGATCTCGTTGTTGCTCAGCCCCTGCCCCACCAGGGCCAGCACCTCGCGCTCGCGCTGGGTCAGCACCGCGAGCCGGTCCTCCGCGGCCCGGGCGGCGGTACGTCGCGCGGTGAACTGGCCGATGAGACGTCGGGTGATCCGCGGCGCGAGCAACGCTTCTCCGGCGGCGACCACCCGGATGGCGTGCAGGAGTTCGGCCGGTCCGGCGTCCTTGAGCAAGAAGCCGCTGGCACCGGCCTGCAGTGCCTCGAAGACGTACTCGTCGGTGTCGTAGGTGGTGAGGATGAGGACCCGGACCTGCTCCAACCCGTGCGTCGCGGTGATCTGGGTGGTGGCCTGGATGCCGTCCAGCTTCGGCATGCGGATGTCCATGAGGACGACGTCCGGACGGGTGGCGCGCGCCCGCTCGACGGCTTCGGTGCCGTTGGTGGCCTCTCCCACCACCATGATGTCGTCCTCGAGATCGAGCAGGACCTTGAACCCGGACCGCACGAGGCCCTCGTCGTCGGCCAGCAGCACCTTGATGGGAGCGTCGGTCGACGGTGACCCGGCGGCGTTCACAGACGCGCCCCGGTCGGCGCGAGGGGCAGCCGGGCGGTGACCTCGAACCCGCCGCCCGGGGTCGGCTTGGCGTCGAGTTCCCCACCCAGCAGCTGACAGCGCTCCCGCATACCGAGGATCCCGCGGCCGGGCTTGTCCGAACTGCCGGTGGTGGTCGGATGCTGAGCCGGTAGGTGCGGCATCGCGGGGCCATGGGCGGCACGGCGGCCCTCATCGGTCACCCGGATCTCCAGGGCGTCGACCCCGGGGTTCAGCGCTACCGTCACCCGGGTCGGGCCGACGTGGCGGATCACGTTGGTGATCGATTCCTGCAGGATCCGGTAGGCGGCACTTCCCACCGCGCTCGGCAGCGGTGCGGCGGCCGAACTCTGCTCGAGTTTGATGTCGAGTCCGGCGTCGCGTGCCTTGGCGGTGAGTTCGTCGATCTGCTCGAGCCCGGGGTATGGCAGGCGTCCGTCGTTGTCGTCCCGGAGCACCCCGAGGATCGCCCGCATCTCCCGCAGCGCCCGGGAACTGGTCTGCTCGATGGTGTGCAGCGCCTCGCGGGCCACATCCGGCCTCTTGTCGAGCACGTGCGCGCTGACACCGGACTGGACGTTGATGATCGCGATGGCGTGCGCGACGGTGTCGTGGACCTCGCGGGCGATCCGGAGCCGTTCGGCGTCGACCCGCGCCCGCGCTTCCTCCTCGCGCGTTCGTTCAGCCAGCTCAGCACGCTGCTGAGCCTCGGCGGCGATGACCCGCCGGGACCGCACGGACTCACCGAGGGCGGCGCTCATGACCGACGCACCGATCCGGAAGAACACCCAGCCGATGGCGGCGCGCGGCTCGATGTCGGCCGCGGCGACCAGCCACCAGGTGGCGAGCACCGCGATACCCGCGCCGGCGATCATCACTGACCGGCGCCCGTCACCGCACGCGGTGAGGGTGTACAGGGCGACGAAGAGCCCGAGCCAGCCCGGCCCGTCCGGGAAGTCGACGCTGTAGTAGGCCAGGCTGGCGACTGCGGTGGTGACGAACACCGGAACCGGCCACCGGCGGCGGAGGGCCACGGCCAGGCCACTCACCGTCAGCAGCACATATCCGAGGTGACCGAAGTCGGTGAGCGGGCGGGGTGCCCCCTCCATAGCGACCTTGGCGACCGTGCCCTGCACCTGCATCACGGTGACGAAGAGCGCGAGCGCCACGTCCTGCGCCACCAGACGCGGGGGAAACGACACGGCACGGCGTTGCATGCCGTGATCCTACGGACCTCGCCCACGGACAGCGCTCGGCTGAGACGCGCGACCCGCTACGCCGACGGGCGTAGCGAGCTTCGAACCCGGCTACGCCGGATTGCGTAGCTGCCGCCATCCGCTGTCCGAGGCCACGGCAGCCTGCCCGGCGTGATGATCGCCGCCATGAACGATCACCTTCACCCACCTCGAGGAGCGCGCCATGCGTAGAGCGTTCGCTGGCCTGGCGGCCCTGCTGATGCTGGCCGTCGTCGCACAGTTCTTCCTGGCGGCCAGTGGCGCCTTCGACACGGCGCCCACCGACGAGGCCTTCCAGCCGCACCGGGCGCTGGGCGGCGGAGTTGTCCTGATCGCGGTCCTGGTGACCGTCGTCGCCGCGGTTGCCCGGATGCCCGGACGGCTCGTCGGGATGAGCGGCCTGGTCGCCGGGCTCGCGGTCGTCCAGTTCGTGATCCGGGCGATCGCCGCCGCGTTCGACGGCAGCGGCGGCAGCGCGACCGCCGGCGAGCTGGTCTTCGGTCTGCACGCGGTCAACGGTCTCGCCATCCTGGCCGTGACCGGGAGGATCGTCCGTCAGGCCAGGCAGCTGCTGTCCGGGCCAGCCGCACCGGCGCGACAGGTGCCATGACCACGGGTCTGTGGATCATCCTGGATCACCTCGTCGCGCTGCTCAGCGTCGCCACGTGGTTCGCGGCCGGCGTCACCCTGGCGGTCCGGCGTACCCGGTTGGCGCTCGCCGCCCTGATCGCGGGGGTGATCGTGACGCTGGTCCGGGTGGGCACCGTGGCGGTACTGGCCGGCCGGGGCTGGTGGTTCGTCCAGGAGAAGGTGCTGCTCGGGCTGCCGATGCTGGGGGTCGCCGGGACCGCCGCCGTGCTGCTCGCCGGCCGGCACCTGTTCGCGGCGGGACGCGGGCGGGCCGACGGCCGGTCGGCGAGCGGGGTGGTCGCGCTGCTCACCGCGGCATACGCGGCGCTGGCCGGCCTCGTCGTGACCCTCCTGGCCGGGTACCCGCTCACCTGGAGCACTGCCTTGATCACGATCTCGCTCGTGGGCGCCGGCGCACTGCTGACCGCGCGAGCGGTCACGGCTCCCGCCGGGAGCACCGCTGACGCCGGCGTCACGCAGGCGCCGATCTCGCGCCGCCGGTTCATCGGCTGGACGGGTGGCGCGGTCGTGGTGACCGCCACCGGCGCCGGCGCCGGGCTGTCGTTCCTCCCCGCCGAACCGGTGACCCTGGGAGGGGGTCGCGGACGCTCGTCCGGTGCGGCCGTGTCGGTGGCCGACCTGCGGGGTGCCGGCTCGCCGGCACCGGGTGGTGCCGTGCGGCGGCACGTGCTCACCGCGAAGAAGGCGACCGTACGGCTGCCGTCCGGACGGGAGGTCGACGCGTGGACCTACAACGGCGAGGTCCCGGGTCCGGCGATCACCGCGACCCAGGGTGACCTGATCGAGGTGCGGCTGCGCAACGCCGACATCTCTGACGGCGTGACCGTGCACTGGCACGGCTACGACGTGCCGTGCGGCGAGGACGGCGTGCCGGGGGTGACCCAGCTGGCCGTGGCACCCGGTGCGGACTTCGTCTACCGGTTCCGCGCCGAACAGGTGGGCACCTACTGGTACCACACCCACTACGCATCCCATGTCGGCGTCCGCAAGGGGCTGTACGGCGCGCTCGTCGTGACGCCGCGCGACGGACGGCGGGCCGGCGAGGAGCCGGCGGCGGAGCAGGTGGACCTGACCCTGCCCGTGCACACCCTCGACGGCACCGTCACGATCGCCGGCCGGGACGGCAGGACCGACCACCCCGCGGCACCCGGTACGCCCGTGCGGTTGCGGTTGATCAACACGGACTCGGAGCCGCGCCGGATCGTCCTCGCCGGTGCCCCGTTCCGGGTGGCGGCCGTCGACGGTCGGGACCTCCACCAGCCCGGCGAGGTCAGCGACGTGGGGCTGCACCTGCCCGCCGGCGGGCGGTACGACCTGGTGTTCGTCATGCCGGACACGTCGGTGGCACTCGTCGTCGACGACGATCGTGACGGTGGACTGCGCCTGCACCCGGACGGCGACGCCGCGGGTGCGGCGCGGATCGAGGACACGTCCGACCTGCCGGAGCTCGACCTGTTGCGGTACGGCGCTCCGGCGGCCCCGCCCTTCGACATCCGCGACGCCGACCGGCACTTCACCATGGTTCTCGACCGAGGCGTGGCCATGGTCGACGGCCGGCCGGCGTACGCGCAGACCGTCAACGGCCGGGGCCACCCCGCCGTCCCGGACCAGCTCGTCACCGAAGGCGACATCGTCCGGTTCACCGTCGTCAACCGAAGCCTGGAAACGCATCCCTGGCATCTGCACGGTCATCCCGTGCTGATCCTGTCCAGGGACGGGACGCCGTCCACCGGCAGTCCGCTGTGGGTGGACACCTTCGACGTCCGGCCAGGCGAGACGTGGGAGGTCGCGTTCCGGGCCACGAATCCCGGAATCTGGATGAACCACTGCCACAACCTTCCCCACGCGCATCAGGGCATGATGCTGCGACTCCGCTACGACGGCGTCACCACGCCGTTCGCCGGTTCGCACGGCGGAGGCCCGGGCCATGGCCACTGATCCGGCCCGCTCGGTGCACCAGTCCGCCGGGTGCGCGGACGATCCCACGTTTACCGTCCTTGCCCTGGTGCACCGGCGCAGCCGGGCCATCATCGACGCCGAGTTGCATCGGCTGGCCCGTCGCGCCCCGTCCCTCTCCCCCGCCGACCTGGCCGTCATCACCAGCGTGCTGGAAGACCTCACCGAGGCGGCGGTTCTCGTTCCCCTGAAGAACGCACCACCTGACAAGGCGCCGCTGCTGACGCGCATTTTCGGCGCCGATGAAAACGACCTGGACGGTTCGCGGCGAACGGTAGGGAAGACACCGGCCGCACGATCGAGCGCAATGCTCGGCCATTCGAGGAGAAGATGATGACATCCGAGGCTCCCCGTACGGATGGAGCTCTGGCGGGACTGGCCCGGTTCTGCTACCGGCGCCGTCGCCTGGTCCTGTTGACCTGGATCGTCGGCGTGATCGCCATGGCGGCGGTCGGCTTCGGGTACGGCGCCGCCCCCGACAACGACTTCAGCGGTGGGAACTCCGAATCCGCCAAGGCGCAGGCGCTGCTCGAGAAGCACTTCCCCGAGCAGCAGGGGGACCGGTTGACCCTCGCGATCAAGGCAGGGAAGGGAATCGACGACCCGGCCGCCCGACAGAAGATCGAGAAGGTCATCGCCGAGCTGGACGCCTCACCCGTCACCGGGCCGGTGACCTCCCCCTACCAGGGCGAGAACCTGGTGACGGCGGATCGTCGGATCGCCCGTACGACCATCCCGCTGAGCGACAAGGACGTGACCAAGACCGAGGTCAAGCCCTTGGTGGACCTGGTCAAGGCGGCCTCCGACGACAGCGTCACGCTCGGGCTGGGCGGGTACATGGCGGAAAAGGCCGAGACACCCCCGCAGGGTCCGGCCGAGAGCGTGGGCATCCTGGCGGCAGCGGTGATCCTGTTCATCGCCTTCGGATCACTGGTGGCCATGGGTCTGCCGATCGTGACCGCCCTCCTGGCGATCGTGAGCGGCCTCGCGTTGACGAAGCTGATCGGGCACCTGGTCCCCGCGCCGGACTTCACCCTGGCCTTCGGCGCGATGATCGGCCTCGGCGTCGGCATCGACTACGCGCTGTTCATCGTGACCCGCTACAAGGACGGCCTGCAGGACGGCGAGAGCCCGGAGGGCGCCACGGTCAAGGCGATCTCCACCGCCGGTCGCGCGGTGCTGTTCGCCGGCACGACCGTCGTGGTCGCGTTGCTGGGCCTGGTCGTCATGGGGCAGCGGCTGATGACCGGCGTGGCCGTCGCCACGTCGGTGATCGTGCTGGTGACGATGATCGCCGCGGTGACGCTGCTGCCCGCCTTCCTGGGCTTCACCGGACACCGGATCAACTCGCTGCGCCTGCCTCGTCGCGCGTCCCGCCGGGGTCAGCCCGTCGGCGCCACGTCCCCGGAGCGCCGTACGCTCGCCGAGCGTTGGGCCGGCGTGGTGCAGCGCAGGCCGCTGGTCGCCGCGCTCCTCGCCGGCGCGAGCCTGCTGCTGCTGGCCGCTCCCACGCTGTCGATGCGGCTGAGCCAGCCCGACGCCAGCGTCCAGCCCCGCGACCGGAGCAGCTACATCTCGTACGAGATCCTCTCCGAGGGCTTCGGTCCCGGCTACGGCGCCCCCCTGATCTTCGCCACCCGGGTCGACTCCGCAGACGCCGATCTGCGTCCCGTGGTCGAGGCGGTCAGCAGGGCCGAGGGCATCGCCTACGCCACGCCACCTCGAGTGAGCAGCGACGGGCAGGCCGTCACCTTCACCGCCTTCCCGACGACCGGGTACCAGGAGGAGGCGACCGCGAACCTGGTGCACGACCTGCGCGACGACGTGCTGCCCACCGCACCCGGCGGCTACCGGGTCCACGTCGGCGGACCGAACGCCAGCACCATCGACCTCGCCGAGGAGTCGAGCTCGCGCCTGCCCCTGATGATCGCTGTCGTCATCGCGATCTCCATGGTGCTGCTGATCGCGCTGGTCCGGTCGGTCACGATCGCCCTGCAGGCCGCCGTGATGAACCTGTTGTCGATCGGCGCCGCCTACGGCGTGATCGTCGCGGTCGTCCAGTGGGGATGGCTCGGCCCGGCCCTCGGGTTCCCCGCCGCCATGCCGGTCACGACCTGGGTGCCGATGATGATGTTCCCGGTGCTGTTCGGCCTGTCCATGGACTACCAGGTCTTCCTCACCTCACGGGTCCGTGAGGAGTACGCGCGGACCGGCGACACCCGCACCGCCGTCGCCCAGGGGCTGGCACGGACCGCCAAGGTCATCACCGCGGCGGCCGCCATCATGATCGCCGTCTTCACCACCTCCCTGCTCGGCCCCGACATCGCGGTCAAGCAGGGAGGCCTCGGCATGGCCGTCGCGGTACTCATCGACGCCACCATCGTCCGGATGGTCCTCGTCCCCGCGGTGATGGAACTGTGCGGCAAGGCCAACTGGTGGATGCCCGGACGCCGGACACCGAAGCCGATCCCGGCCGCACCGGCCAGGGTCGAGCAGGAGGCCAGAGTCTGACCGCTTGCCCGGGTCGGGTGCGGGGAACCCCTCGGGCGGTTTCCCGCACTCGACCCGCCAGCCCGCCACGACGCGCCCGCGCTAGAACGTGGAGCATGGTTGAGGACAGCGGTCAGTAGCGGGCGCCACTGCCCGGCCGCCCAGGCCGGCGCAGTGGGCGGAAGAAGGTCCGGATGTCGGTGACGAGAACGTCGGGGACCTCCAGCGCGGCGAAGTGGCCCCCGCGGTCGTACTCCGCCCAGTGCACGAGGCGGTGTTCCCGTTCGGCGAGGCGGCGGAGCACCGGGTCGGGCGGGAAGACCGCGATCCCGGTCGGCAACCCCGGAGGAGGCCGCCGGCCGGGGCGGCTGGGCGCGTGCCTCGTAGTAGAGCTGGGCCGAGCTGGCTGCGGTGCCGGTCAGCCAGTAGAGCGACACGTCGGTCAGCAGCATGTCGCGGTCGATCGCCTCGTCCGGCACGGCATGGGCCTGGTCGGTCCAGTCCCGGACCTTGTTCAGGATCCAGGCGAGCTGGCCGACCGGTGAGTCGGTCAGCGCGTACCCCAGGATCTGTGGCCGGGTGGCCTGGATGTCGGCGTAGCCGCTGGCGTGCTGCCGAAGCTGTTCGGCGGCGGCGGCGAGCCGAGCCTGTTCCGCCGCGGTCAGCGTCACCGTGGCGAGCTGGCCACTGCTGCTCCGGCCCAGGACGTCGTCCTGAGCCGGAGCTGAGGTTCCCCCCGGGATGTGGACACCGGGTTATGCCGCGATCTGGTGCAGCGTAGTCGGTTGCAGGGTTTGTTCGTAGTTGGCGGGGCTGAGGTAGCCGAGTGCGGAGTGGCGGCGTCGGTGGTTG
>NZ_QGSW01000382.1:0-7913 GCF_003176715.1 Micromonospora sp. S4605 | reverse complement strand
GTGGTGGGCGGGTCAGCGGAGGGTGAGTTGGCGGCCGAGCAGGCCCTGGCGGGACCGGCGACCGGCGGCGTCCAGCGGGGTGGTGTCGGCGAGCGCCTCGGCGTACCGCTTGGCGAACTGGGCGACCGGGTCCTCCCACTCGCCGGCCGGCGTCTCCTCCGGCAGGTCCCAGACCGGCACCAGCCGCCCGTGCGCGCGGAACATGCCGGCGAACCTGGTGTCCTCGCCGAGGGTCAGCGTGCCGGCGGCGCCGAGCCGGGCCAGCGCGTCGAGCGCGGCGTCCTCGTCGTCCGGGAGCACCCAGCGCACGTGTGCCTTCTCCGGCACCTGGCACCAGTACGCGGCCCGGGCGGCGGTCAGCCGCACGGTCGGGTAGACGGCGGCGTTGGCCCGCTCCAGGGACGCCTGCACGGTCGGGTCCTCGCCGGCGCCCGGGTCGAGCCAGAACTCGAACCCGTCGTGCATGGTGATCTCCAGCGGACCGTCGACCAGGACGTCCTGGAGCCGGGGGCCGGGGCCGGGCAGCGGCGGCACCGCGACCTGGCCACCCGGCTCGGTACGCAGCGCACAGAGCAGCGCCTCGGCCAGGTCGCGGGAGACGTCACCGGACTGCTGGTGGCGCTGGAGGCCGATGAAGACCCGCCCGTCGGGCTTCGTCATCGCCGGAGCCGCCATCGGCAGCACGGTGGCCAGCGTGACCGGCCGCTCGCCGAACTCCTCGACCAGCTCGGTGACGAGCCGCAGCGGGGCGGAGGCGGCCGGCACCAGCTCGCGCAGGGCGATCCACTCCGGCTCGTCGGTCAACCCCTCGAAGGGGCGGGGCACGAAGACGTCGCGCACCTTCTCCCGCTTCGGGGTGGCTTCGGCGGCCCGCTGGCTCTTTCGACGCTTGCTCACGGCGAGACAGCCTAGAGCCCGCGACCGGACGGCGTGGGCAGGACCCGCCTCCGGTGCCCGATCAGCCGGCCGCGACCAGGTCCGACCGGGCCGCGCCGATCGGCTCGAACTCGGCCCAGACGCTCTGCCCCAGCCCGTCGCGGTCCACGCCCCAGCGGCTGGCCAGGCCGGAGACGATGTGCAGGCCCCGGCCGTCGGCCGCGTCCGGGTCGGCCGACCGGATCCGCGGCCCCTCGGTCGCGCCGCCATCGGTCACCCGCAGCGTGATCCGCTGACCCTCGTCCGACGTCCGCAGCCGCCAGGCCACCCGGACCACCCCGCCAGGCAGCGGGTCGGCGTGCCGGACCGCGTTGCCGACCAGTTCGGCCAGGACCGCGACCAGATCCGCCAGCAGGGTGGCGGGTACCACCTGGGTCAGTTCCTCGGCGAGCCGCCGCCGGGCCAGCCGCGCCCCGCTGGCGTGGTGCGGCACCACCACGCACCACGCCCGTTCGCCCGCTCCCGTCGACACGCGTCGCCCCTTCTCACCTCGCCGCCGCCGGTCACCCGCGGGGCAGCCGCACCTCAGCGACCGTACCGCCACCGGCCCTCGGTCGGAGGAATACCCAGCCATCCTGCTGTTCAACGATCCGGCGGACGAGATAGAGACCCAACCCCGCGCCCGGGAAGCGCCGTCGGTCGCCGGACTCGCCCTGCCAGAACCGGTCGAACGCCCGCTCCACGTGCTCCGGCCGGATGCCGATGCCCCGGTCGCCGACCCGGAACGAGACGGTCTGCCCGTCCGCGCCGGCGGTGACCTCGATCGGCGACCCGGGCGGGCTGTACTTGCCCGCGTTGGTGGCCAGTTCGGTGAGTACCGTGGCCAGGCTGGGCCGGTAGCCGAGCGCCTTGGGCAGGTCGGCCGGCAGGTCGAGGACGAGCCGGTGGCGCAGCTCGGCCGGCAGGTCGGTGACCGCGGCCCGGAGCGCGTCGCCGAGGTCGAAGGGGGCCGGCGGGTCGTCGCCCGGACCGGGCTCGGCGGCGGAGGAGAGCAGCCGGTCCACCAGTCGGGCCAGCTCGTTGGCGCGCTGGCCGATCACCCGGGCGGCCTGCCGCCGGTCGGCGTCGGTGAGCGACTCCCAGTGGTCGGTGAGGGTGTCCGCGTACCCCTTGATCACGGTGACCGGGGTGCGCAGCTCGTGGCTGGTGACCGCGACGAACAGGTCCCGGTCGTGGTGCCGGCGCTGCTGGTCGGTGATGTCCCGGAAGCTGACCACCCGCAGGGCGGCCGGCCCGGCCAGCTCACCCGAGGTGATCCGCAGCCACCGGCCGTCCGGCAGCCGGTGGTCGAGCACCTGGCCGGACGGCGGCAGCGGGAACGGCAGCGGCTGGTTGAGGGCCTGGTCGGCCGCCCGGCCGGTCACCTGGGCCGCGGCGGGGTTCCAGAGCCGGACGTGCCCCTCCCGGTCGACCACCGCCAGCCCGTCCGCGAGTGCGGCCACCACCGGCCCGTCACCGTGCACCGGCAGCCCGCTCTGGTCGCCGTACATGTGCGCGATGCAGGAGGCGAGGTAGGCGACCACGGCGTGCTGCTCGGCGCCCGGGTCCTCGTCGCCCCCCGGGTAGAGGGCGTGCAGGCTGCCCACGGTGAGCCCGCCGATCTCGGCCCGGGCGACCACCATCCGGTGCAGGCCCCGGGCGACCAGTTCGCCGGTGAGCTGGCCGGTGAGCTGGTCCGTGCGGACCTGCTGCACCCGTGGGCCGGAGAGCAGGCAGACCGTGGTCGGGTCGGTGGCCGGCAACGGCCGGCCCACCGTCCACTCGGCGGCCCCGGTCGCGGCGATCACCCGGCCGCCGGCCGGCCCGAACTCCACGAACGCCATGGCCGCCGCGCCGAGCGCGGGTTGGGCGACCCGGAGCAGCTGGGTGAGGACCGGCAGCCCGGCGTCGCCAGAGTTGATCATCTCGATGACCACCCGGTGGCCGGCGATCAGGGCCGCGTAGTCGGTGCGCTCCGGCATGCCCCGAGTGTGCCGCGCCGTCCGGCTTTCGGACACCCCCGGCCGGACCGACCGTCGCGCCCGGCGGGCGGACCGCACCCGATGGTCACCGGCCGAGGTCGGCGGTCGGTGGTGGTCGGCGACCGAGCCGGGCGAGGGTGTGCGCCGGCCGGTCGGTGATGATCCCGTCCACCTCGGCGGAGAGCACCAGGTCCAGGTCCGCCGGCTCGTTGACGGTCCAGACGTAGACCTGGTTGCCGGCCGCGCGCAGCGCTGGGACCAGTTGCGGGCGGGCCCGCACCAGGCCGATCCCGGGGCCGGCGATCCGGCTGCCGAACGGCAGCCGGCCCAGCCGCAGCCAGCGCGGCAGCACCTCCAGCAGCAGCACGGTGGGCAGCGCCGGGGCGAGTTCCCGCATCCGGCGTACCGCCAGCGGGGAGAACGACATCACGGTCACCCGTACCGGATCGTCCGGTTTCGGCTCGGCGAGCCCGTACCGGCGCAGCAGGGTGACCAGCCGGCGCTCGACGTCGCCGCCGTACCGGGAGGGGTGCTTGGTCTCCACCAGCAGCCGGACCGGCCGGCCGGCGGCCAGGACGGCGTCGAGCAGCCGCTCCAGGGTGAGCAGCCGGGTGTGCGACTCGTCGAGCACCTCGTCCCCGTCGGCCGGTACGCAACCCGGGTGCCACGAGCCGAAGTCCAGCGCCTCGAGTTCGGCGAGGGTGCGCGCGCTGACCAGGCCGCGACCGTTGCTGGTCCGATCCAGTCGCCGGTCGTGCACGCAGACCAGGTGCCCGTCCCGGGTCAGCCGGACGTCGCACTCCAGCCCGTCCGCGCCCTCATCGAGGGCGCGCAGGTAGGCGGCGAGGGTGTGCTCCGGCAGGTCGTACGACGCGCCGCGGTGCGCGAAGACCAGGGGTTCGGCCATGCCGTCCGCCTAGCGGACCCACCCCGGCTGCCCGTTCGCGTCGATCACCGGGCGGCCGGCGGCGGCCCACTCACCCATCCCGCCCGCGACGTTGCGCACCTGGTCCCAGCCGTTGCGCATCAGGTAAGCGACGACCTGGGCGGAGCGGCCGCCGGACCGGCAGATGACCGCCACGTCGCGGTCGGTGGGCACCTCGGCGAGCCGGGTGGGCAGCTCCATCATCGGCAGGTGATGGGCGCCGGGGGCGTGGCCGGCGGCCCACTCGTCGTCCTCGCGGACATCGAGCAGGTAGGTGTCGTCGGCGATCTCGGGCACGGTCACGGTGGGTACCTGGGGTCCGAACACGGGTACCAAGCCTAGATCCTGGTCCGGCCAACCGCCGCAGTCGCGGCCGCCGATCCGGTCACAACCGGGTCACCCAGCGGGGGTTGGCCGTGGCCCAGTCGGCCACGCCGGCGTCCCGGACCGCCTCGAAGAGCCCGTTGGCATCGTCGTCCAGCACCACGTACGAGACCTGGTCGATGGTCTGCGGGTAGGACGGCACGTGCACCCCGCGCAGCGCGTCGCTGGGCAGGTCGCGCAGCGCGAGGAGCAGATCCTCCACCGGAACGCCGTTGGTGTCCACGGTCAGCGAACCGCCCACCGCCCGGATCACCTGGTCGAGTTTGACCGGATTGGTGCGCAGCCGATTCTCGGCGGCGCGTTCCAGCATCGCCCGGAGCAGTTGCTGCTGGTGGGTCTGCCGGTCGTAGTCGCCGCCGGGCAGGCCGTAGCGCTGGCGCACGTAGTCCAGCGCCTGTGCCCCGTCCATCCGCTGGCAGCCGGGGCGGAAGACCCGGTCGGTGTGGATCGAGCGAACCTCGGTCCGTACGCACATCCGGACCCCGCCGAGCAGGTCGATCACCTTCCGGAAGCCGGAGAAGTCGATCAGCGCCGCGCCGTCGAACCGGATCCCGGTCAGCCGGGCCAGCGTGACGGAGAGCAGGCGGGCGCCACCCTCGCCGCCCCCGCCGTGCTCGAACGCAGCGTTGATCTTGTCCTGCCCGCCGCCGAAGCCGTTCGCGCTGGCCGGGATGGCCACCAGCAGGTCACGCGGGACCGAGACCAGGTAGGCCTCGCGGAGCCCGGCCGGCACGTGCACGATGAGGATGGTGTCGGTGCGGTGGTCCGGGCCGCTGTCGCCGGGGCGGGCGTCGGAGCCGATCAGCAGGTAGTTGAGTGGCCCGTCGAGGTCGGTCCGGTCCCGCCGGGCGCGCGGGTCGAGCAGTTGCTCCCGCAGCACGGTGCGGTCGTACCGGTCGGTGAGGGCGCGGAGGCCGAGGACGGCGAGCCCGGCCAGCAGTACCAGCGCCAGGCCGGCACCGAGCAGGGCGCGGGACCAGCGCGCCGGCGCGTCCCCGGTGCCCGCCCGGATCCGCTCACGGCCGTCCCGCCCCGACCTGGACGTGGCGCCCCCTCCCCGCAGCCGGTACGTGAACCCTGCTCACGTCAGGCTACGGGCGGGACGGCGCCGGTCAGGTCCGATCTGCCGAGATTCGTCCAGCCGTGCGACCCCGCGGTCGCCGGGGGCCCGCCACGCTACTTGCGGTTGGAGATCACCCCGGGGTTGGCGAAGACGAACTCGGCCAGCTTGTCCTCCTTGACCGCCCGGAACATGGCCAGGGTCTCCTCACTGAGGGTCTCCTTGCCCGCGCCGTCGCCGTGGAAGGTGCCGCCGTTGGTCTTCAACATGGTCAACTCGTTGGCGGTGACCCCGCGCATGGTGAAGACGAAGTCGGCGACCGGCACCCCGCCGGTGTCCAGGATGAAGGCCTTGCCGGCCGCCTGGATCAGCTGGTTCAGCTTGACCGGGTTGGTCAGCGTGCCGTTGTCGCTGGCCTTGCGGGCCATCGCCTTGATCAGCTGCTGCTGGTTCGCCTGCCGGTCGTAGTCGCCGTTCTTGAGGGTCTTGCGCTGCCGGGAGTAGTCCAGCGCCTCCCAGCCCTCCATCTCCCGGCAGCCCTTCTTGTGCACCACCGGGGTCCTCGGCTTGCCGGTCTTCTTGGCGTCCGCGTTCCACATCGGCTTGCCGTCGACGTACGACATGTGGATCGACTCGACCTCCTGCTTGACGCAGATGCGCACCGAGCCGAGGGCCTCGATCACGTTCTTGAAGCCGCCGAAGTTGATGATCGCGGCGCCGTCGAAGCTGATCCCGGTCATCTTCTTGATGGTCTGTGCCATCAACTGGGCGCCGCCCTCCCAGCCGCCGCCGTTGCGGGCGCCGGCCTGGAACGCTGCGTTGATCTTGTCGACCCCGCCGCCGTAGCCGCTCTTCTTGAAGGCCGGGATCTGCGCCTCGGTGTCCCGCGGGATCGAGATCAGGTACGCCTGGTCGTGGGTCGCCGGGATGTGCAGCACGATGATGCTGTCCGCGCGCACGTCGTCGGCGGCCCAGCGCTCCCGGGCGTCCACGCCGAGCAGCAGCATGTCGATCGGGCCGTCCAGGTTCGCGCCGCCCTCGGCGTCGGTCTTGCCGGCGTCGCCGAGCAGGTTGCGCTGGGCGATGTTGCCGGTGGCCTGGCTGATCAGGGCCTTGCTGCCGACGATGGCGACACCGCTGGTCATCATCAGCACCGCGCCGAAGACGACGGTGAGCCGGGCCCAGAGCGGATCCTTGCGGCGCTTCCGCCTCTTCGCCGGGCCGCCGCCCTTGCCGGGCTGTACCGGAACGGTGGAGGACACCCGGACGGACGCGCGGGGTGGCTCCAGCGACGAGGGGCGTCGGCTGGTCTGAACCGGCATGCGTGCTCCAGCTCGCGGGAAAAGGGGCGGGACTACTGTACGTACGGTTTCCCGTCCTGGCGAGTTCGTCTCACGGCCAATTTCCGTTGCCCTGCCGGCCATCCAGGCGATCTGACCGAACGGACAGATCAAGGCGACCGGTCGGCGGTTGGCCGTCCGGCAGCCGGGATCCCACCACCGACCGATGTCGACGACCGTCGACGTCCGACCCGGTGCCGGGGCGCCCGGCCGGCCGGTCCGTGACGGCTCAGCCGCCGTCGCCCGCGGCCGGCTTCTGGTTGGCCTTCACCCAGTCGGCCATCGTGTCGCCGGCCATCGCCCGGTACATGGCGAGGGCCTTCTCCCGGTCGGACACCACCACCGACTCCCCGTTGATCGTCTGGCTGCCCACGTGCGGGCTGGTGACGAAGGTAAGGTTCTCGCCGCGCAGGTTACGGAACTGCACCGCCATGTCCATCAACGAGAAGCCCTGGTCGACGGTGACCGCGTCGGTCACCGACTGGAGGAAGTCGTGCAGCTTCTTGGGGTTGGTCAGCGTGCCGGTGCTCGCCGCCTTGTCCATCAGCGCGCGGAGGAACTCCTGCTGGTGCCGCATCCGGGCGAAGTCGCCGTCCGGGAACTGCTTGCGCTGCCGGATCCAGTCCAGCGCCTCGGCGCCGTTCATGTGGTTCACACCCTTGGTGAACGTCCGGTACGGCTTGTGGATCGAGGTGATGGTCCGCTCCACCTTCAGGTCGACCCCGCCGAGCGCGTCGGTGACCTGCTTGAAGCCGGCGAAGTCGATCGCCATCACGTGGTCCAGCCGGACGTCGGTGAAGCACTCCACGGTGCGTACCGCGAGCGGCAGACCGCCGAACGCGAACGCCGCGTTGATCTTCCCGCGCTGGCCGGAGCCGCATTCGGCGCCGGCGCTCTCCGGGATCGGCACGTACAGGTCGCGCGGGATGGAGACCAGGTAGGCCTGCTTGTGGTCGGCGGGGATGTGCATCACGATGATCGTGTCCGCCCGCCATTTGCTGCTCTGGTCGACCGGGGCGTCCGGGTCCCGCGAGTCGCTGCCGACCAGCAGGATGTTCAGCGCCCCCTCGACCGGCTTGGCCGGCCGGCCGCCGGTGATCTCCGAGAACGGGTCGGTGCGGGCCAGGTCGTTGTTCAGGTTGCGGGCGTAGAACCAGGCGCCCAGACCACCGAGCAGCGCGAGCACCAGCACGGCCACCCCGGCGACCATGGCGATCCGGCCCCAGCGCGGGCGCGGACCCCGCCGCTCCGGCCGGCCGGGCCGGCCGCCGGAGCGGCGGGGTCCGCGCCCGCGCTGGGGCCGGATC
>NZ_QGSW01000227.1:0-7966 GCF_003176715.1 Micromonospora sp. S4605 | reverse complement strand
GCCCCGACCCGCACCGGCCCCGGCGACCGACGGGGCCCCGCCGTCCCGGACCGGACGCGCCACCCACCCCCCGGTGGCGCTCCGGCCCGGGACGGCCCGGCTCCCGGCCCGGTCTGCCCGGACGCCGTTCGAGGCGTTCTCGGCCGGTCCGGCGGCGGCCCCCGTACCCGGACAGCGGCTACCTCCGGATTCCTGTCAGCAGGACGGCGCCCTGGTGACCGACGTGGTACAGCTCGCGCGCCGGCGCGCGAGATGGACGGTGATGTCGGCGGCGATCTCGACTGTCTTCGGCAGGACCCGCCTGATCCGGCTGAACACCCGCTCTTGCTGCGCGGCCGGCAGTTCGAGGTAGGCGGAGATGGTCGCGAGGTGGCCGACGTAGTCGTCGGCGCTCATCGTCAGGCGGCGCTCGATCACGGCCTGCTGAACGTCGACGAACCATTCGGACCGTTGGAGCTCCGTACCCGGCCATTGCATGTCGTGTTCCGGAGGCGTCCCGTCGGGAGACGGGATCTCGTCGCTTTCCAGGTATGGTGCCCGGGCCACCCGAACCGCTTCCCGCACAGCCGGGTCGACCAGCTGGATCGGGCCACCGCACGAGGCGAACACGCCGCCCGGCTTCAATAACGCGGCCATGCGCGACCACCGCCGCTCCGCGCTGGTCCAATGCAGCGCCGCTGCCGCATAAACCAGGTCGTAGCGTTCGCCCGGTCGTAGGTCCTCGAACGAGGCTTGCACGGTCTTGACGTCTGCTGGCACGTGCTTACGCAGCTCGGCGAGCATGGCCCCGTCCGGCTCGGTCGCGGTGACCGCGATCCCCTGTCGAGCGAACAGACGAGTTGCTTTGCCTGTCCCGGAGCCGATCTCGAGGGCAGCCCGAACCGGCCTGCCCGCATACGTCATCACCATGTCGACAAGCTCCACGGGATATCCCGGCCGGAACCGTTCATATGCTTCCGCCACCAGTCCGAAGCTCATGGCACGACCAGACATGCCGAACATCCTGGCACTGCCGACGCCGGCCATGCGGCTATGAGCGGATGTCCGCGGTGGTTATCGCGCCGAAGCACGTCGTCGACCGACTTCGCTCCGCCCGCTGCCCACGCCTCGCAGGCGGTGCGTACCTCCGCTGGTCTAGGGTCGCTGGGGTGGTCATGAGCGCGCAGGACGTTGTGGGCGTGATCGAGTCCGACCCGGTAGCGATGAGAGTCCTTCGGGCCACGGCCGACCTTGGATTACCGGACTGGTGGATCGGTGCCGGCTTCGTTCGCAACCGCGTCTGGGACGCGATCAGCGACCTCCCGGTCTCGCCGGAGCGCGACGTGGATGTCGCCTACTTCGACCCGGAGAAGCTGGACCCGCGCGAGGACGCACGCGCCGAAGCCCGAGCCATGGCGGCCCTACCCGGGGTGCCGTGGGAGATTCGTAATCAGGCACGGATGCATCTGCACAATGGCGATGAGCCCTACACGTCCACCTTGGACGCGGTCTCGCGCTGGCCCGAAACGGCAACCTGTGTCGCGGTTACTCTGCGGGGTGGCTCTGTTCGCCTGGTGTCCTGCCATGGGCTGGCTGACCTTGTGGGAATGGTCGTCCGCCCCTCGCCAGCTTTCGCCGGCGCAGCGGGCCGCGCGACGGTACAGCGCCGCGTGGAGGTCAAGGGATGGCTCGACCGATGGGCCGGACTGCGGTTGGAACTCTAGCGCTCACCCCAAAGCGAAGGAAGCGCAGCCCCGAGAGGACGTCCTCTTCCCGGTCATGGCCGCGCCGATCGCGAGCACGTGAGCCCGACGTTGGATCAGGTAGGCGGACTCAGCCGCGCCCCCCGCCTTCGCTGGGCGTCGGCCCGAGGTGGCTCAAGGTCCGGTGCCCCGGCACGAGTGGGGTCGCTGAGCGGAGACCGCGGTCGGGCGAGCGATGGGAGAGCAGGCGTCCGATCAGCGCGGCGGCGATGGCGGCCAGCCCGGCCGCCGCGAAGCCGCCCGCTGGCACGGAGACGTCGATCGCCACCCCGACGATCGGGGATCCGAGCACGTAACCCGCGCTCTGCGCCGAGGATTGCAGACCTGTCGCCTCACCCCGCACGCTGGCTGGCGCCAGCCGGCTCACCGCGTCGGCCACCGCGGAGAGGGTCGGCGCGGTGAGAAGCCCGGCGCCGACAACGGCCACGCACAACCAGGGCCAGTCGTCGGCAAGCCCGGCGGGAACCGTCACGAGGCCGAGCAAGCCGAGCAGCACGCCACGTGGGCAGCGGCCAGGGCAGTGCGCCATAAATCAGCCCGCCGGCGACGGAGGCGACGCCGAACACCGCTACGACCGCGGCGGCCCAGGACACCTGACCTGCTTCTTCGAGCGTGGCGACGATGGCGAGGTCGACGCCGCTGAGTAGCGTCGTGGCGCCGAACGCCATCGTCAGTACGGCGATCATGCCGGCGCCCAGCCACTCCCGGCGCGGCGGCCGTCGGGCCGGGCCGGCATCCGCCTCGTCCTCGGCACGCAGCGGCGGGTTGAGCAAGGCGATCCCGGCTCCGCCAGCCGCGATCGCGGCGCCGACCCCCCATGCCACCACACCGGGGGACATCTTCGCCGCACACAGGATCACTATCGCCGGACCCACGGTGTACGACAGCTCGCCCTGCACCGATTCCAGCGCGAACGCGGCCCGGCGCTGTCCCGCCGTCGTCATCGCGGCGATCGCCTGCCTGGTCACCTGCTGAACCGGCACCATCAGCAGACCCGCCGCGAAGGCGGCGCCCAGCAGGATCCCGTACGGCAGGATCGGCACGCTCAGCCAGAACACGACCTGCAGTACGACAGTTGCCAGCAGCACCGTACGCAGGCCCCGCCGGTCGATCATGCGGCCAAGCAGCGGCCCACCCAGCGCCAGCCCGATGGCCAGAGCCGCCGCGACACCACCCGCTGCCGCGTAGCTCATGTCCAGGCCCAGCACGACATACATCGTCAGCGCCATCACGTCAGCCGTGATCGCGGCACGGGCGAGCAGCGAAACGCCCAGCAGCGGTGCCATCCCTGGCACCGCGAGTACCTGTCGATACCTGATCACCTACCGGACGCTAGGTCGTCCGCGAGCTCATCGGAAGTGGCCAGCTTCTTGGGCCTGGCATAATGAATGCTTATGGCCAGGGATCTTGAGACGGCGTTGCTGCGGTCGTTCGTCACCGCCGTACGCGCCGGCAGCATCAGCCGCGCCGCGACCGCGCTCGGGCATACCCAGCCCGCGCTCAGCCAGCAGTTGCGCAAGCTCGAGAGCGCCGTCGGCCGTCCGCTGCTCTACCGGTCGTCGTCCGGCGTCTCGCCGACCCGGGCAGGTGAGGAGCTCCTGCCGTACGCCGAACGCATCCTCTCGCTCTCGACACAAGCACTCACCGAAGCCGGACGCGCGCTCACCGGCCACTGCGGCATCGGCTTGCTCGAAGACCTCGCCGCGTCCCAGCTTCCGCAGGCCCTCGCCGACCTCGCCCGGCTGCACCCCGGCGCGACGCTGGAGGTCCTCAGCATCTCCAGAGCCGCAATGCGCGAGGCCTACGACGCGGGCCGGGTCGACCTCGTGCTCGACGAGGTGCCGGACGTTCCCGGGCCGCCGCGCTGGACGGTACGCCGCCCGCTGGTCTGGGCGATCGGCCAGGGCGTGGACGTGGCTGCCGACCCGCTGCCGGTGGTGCTGTTCTCGAACCCGTGCTCCTGGCGCACGTCCGTGCTGGAAACGCTGGACCGTGCCGAGCGGCGCTGGCGGGTGGCGTTCGAGAGCAACAGCCTGGTCGGTGTGCTCGCCGCGCTGCGGGCCGGGCTCGGCGTCGCCGCGCTCATGCCCGCGAACCTCGAACCGGTCATGGCCTGTTACGACGCGGACGCCCTGCCCACCCTGCCGGACGTCGAACTCGGTCTCGCACGACACCCACGGACCGACGGTGACCCCCTGATCGATGCCGTCGAGACCGCGCTACGACGCACGATCTGAATTCCGCGGAAGGACGTCCCGGCGGATGCCGTTGCGGTAGACGGCGTACCGGTCGGCCATGGCGGGCGGACAATGGCCGGATGACGAGGCTGGTACGTGGCGGAAGCCGGAACGGTGTACGTGGGACGCGGGCGGTCGGCGCAACGGCGACCGGGGCGGCGGCCGTCGGCGCGCGGGCCGGGGGCGCGGCGTCCATCGGCGCGCTGGCGATCGGCGCGCTGGCCACCGGGGCGGGCGCCGTGGCGGTGCTGGCCATCGGGCGGCTCGCGATCCGTCGGGCGGTCATCCGCGAACTGCGCATCGGGCGGCTGGAGGTCGACGAGTTGGTCGTCCGCCGCCGGGTCGCCGTCCCGGGCGACGACTAGGCCTGCGGCGGCGGGCACGCGCTGCCAGCTGACCGCGCCGCACGGGCGGGGCGGAGCCGGTGCACCCACGGGCGCGGGTCAGCCGGCGGTCGGCTCCGGCGTCGGGTAGCCGTACAGCTCCATCAGCCGGCCCCGGGCGGCGTGCAGGCGGTCCACCACCACGCTCATCAACCGGGTGGTGAGCTGCCGGCCGAGCGCGTCGTCGGACTCCATCAGCCGGCGCAACCCGGCGGCGTTGAACTCCACCGCGGTGCTGCGCCGCACCGCCACCGCGCCGAACTGCCAGCGGTACGGCGGGAAGAGCCAGGACCAGCCGAGCACCCCACCCGGCCCGATCACCTCGATCTCCACGTCGCCCCGGCCGGGCACCGCGAAGTCGAGCGCCACCTGCCCGTCGCGGACCAGCCAGCACCGCTGCGCCGGCTGGCCGGCGCGGAACAGCCGGTGCCCGGGGTGCCAGACCACCGGGCGGGCGTACCCGGCCAGCCGGGGCAGCCACGGCTCGGGGAGCCCGGCGAGGAAGGGGTGCGCGCGGAGCACGTCGAGAGTGGTCATCGCGTACGCCTCTCTGGTTGGGTGCGCCAGACCGGCCGGTCGCTCCATTCGACCGCATCCGGGGCCGGCGGCGGCAGGGCCGTTGGTCCCGCCGCGCGCGGGCGCAACGCCCCTGCCGGCGCCGCGCCGCCGGCGCGAAGGTGGAGGCGGGGCGGTGTGCCGACGGGGCGCGCCCGCAGCGGCGGAGGGTGATGTGACGACCGGGGTGGACATGGACGTGGCGGTGGACACCCCGGTCGAGCCGGCCGGCGGGCTCAGCTCGGCGCAGGCCGCCGAGCGGCTGCGCGCGGACGGGCCGAACGCGGCGGCGCCGCCGCCCCGCCGGCACCTCGCGAGCCGGATCCTGCACCAGCTCACCGACCCGCTGGTGGCCCTGCTGCTGGCCGCCGCGGTGGTCACCACCGTGTTGCGCGACTACCCGGACACCGCGGTGATCGTGCTGGTGGTTCTGGTCAACACCGCGATCGGGGTGGTCCAGGAGGTACGCGCCGACCGGGCCATCGCCGCGCTCGACCAGCTCGCCGCGCCCACCGCCCGGGTGCTGCGCGACGGCCGGGACGTCGTGCTGCCCGCCGCCGACCTGGTCCGCGGCGACGTGGTACGGGTGGAGGCGGGCGATGTGGTCCCCGCTGACCTGCGGTTGACCGAGGCCAGCCGGCTGCACCTGGACGAGTCGGCGCTGACCGGCGAGTCGGTGCCGGTCGGCCGGGACGCCGGCGAGGAGGCCAGCGCCGGCACCGTTGTCACCACCGGCCGGGGCACGGGCACCGTGGTGCGCACCGGCCCGGCCAGCGCGCTGGGCCGGATCAGCGCCCTGGTGGCGGCCACCCGGCCCGCCGCGACGCCGTTGCAGCGCCGGCTGGCCACGCTGGGCCGCGTCCTCGGCCTGGCCGCGGTGCTGCTCTCCGGTCTGGTCTTCGTCATCGGCGTGGTCGGCGGGCGCCCGGTGGTCGACATGGCGGTGACCGCGGTCAGCCTGGTGGTGGCGGCGGTGCCCGAGTCGCTGCCGGCGGTGGTCACCCTCGCCCTCGCCCTGGGCGCCCGCCGGATGGCCGGCGCCCGGGCCATCCCGCGGCGGCTGCACGCCGTGGAGACGCTCGGCTCGGTCACGGTGATCGCCTCCGACAAGACCGGGACGCTCACCGAGGGGCGGATGGCGGTGCAGCACGCGGTCACCACCGACGGCTCCCGGTACGCGGTCACCGGCCGCGGCTACGCCCCGCACGGCGCGGTGCACCACCGGGGCGAGCCGGTGGCCGTGCCGGAGGAGCTGCGCCGACTGGCCCGGGCCGGGCTGCTCTGCAACGACGCGACGCTGGCGCCGCCGACCGACGAGCGGCCGGAGTGGACCGCCGTCGGCGACCCGCTGGAGGCGGCGCTGGTCGCCTTCGCCGCCCGGTGCGGCCTCGATCCGTCGGCCACCCGGTCGGCCTGGCCGCGGGTCGCCGAGCACCCGTTCGACCAGGAGCTGCGCCGGATGACCACTGTGCACCGCTCCTGCGACGGCCGGTACCTGGTGGTGTGCAAGGGGGCGCCGGAGAACGTGCTGACCGCGTCCCTGCTGGAGGCCAGCGCCGAGGAGATCGCCGAGCTGGCCGCCACGGCGCACCGGCTGGCCGCCGAGGGGCTGCGGGTGCTGGCGGTCGCGTCCGCCCTGCTGGGGGCGCCGCCGGCCGACCCGGCCCGGCCGACCGGGCTGCGGCCGGTGGGGCTGGTCGCCGTCGGCGACCCGCTGCGGGCCGGCGCGGCGGACATCGCCGGCAGCTTCGACACCGCCGGCGTCCGGCTGGTGCTGGTCACCGGGGACCACCCGGCGACCGCCGCGGCGATCGGCGGGCAGCTCGGGCTGTGGCGGGAGGGCGACCCGCTGGTCCGCGGCGACGACGAGGACCCGGCCCGCGCGCATCCGGAGACCCGGGTGTACGCCCGCACCCAGCCGGAGCAGAAACTCGACATCATCGCCGGGTTGCAGTCCCGGGGGCACGTGGTGGCGATGACCGGCGACGGCGTCAACGACGCCCCGGCGCTGCGCCGCGCCGACATCGGGGTGGCCATGGGCGGCGGCACCGAGGTGGCCCGGCAGGCCGCCGACCTGGTGCTGGTCGACGACGACCTGTCCACCGTGGCCGCCGCCATCGGCGAGGGCCGGCGGATCTACGACAACATCCGCCGGTTCCTGCGCTACGCCCTCTCCGGCGGCGTGGCCGAGATCGCGGTGATGCTGCTGGGCCCGCTGTTCGGGTTGGCCGTACCGCTGCTGCCGGCGCAGATCCTCTGGGTGAACCTGCTCACCCACGGGGTGCCGGGGGTGGCGCTCGGCGCGGAGCCGGCCGAGCCCGGCACGCTGCGGCGGGCCCCGCGCTCCCCGCAGGAGTCGGTACTCGGCGCCGGGCTCGGCCGGGACGTGCTGGTCACCGGGGCGCTGATCGCGGCCGTGGTGCTCGGCGCCGGGGTGCTCGCCCGGCACTGGGACCGGCCCTGGCAGTCGGTGGTCTTCGTGGTCCTCGGCCTGGCCCAGCTCGGGGTGGCGCTGGCGGTCCGCGCGCCGCGCCCGCGTGGCGCCCGGCGCGGCAACCGCGCCCTGCCGGTCGCGGTGGCGGTGTCGGCGCTGCTCCAGGTGGCCGGGGTGCTGCTGCCGCCGCTGCGCGACCTGCTCGGCACCGCGCCGCTCGGCGCGCCGGAGCTGCTCGCCTGCGCCGCGGTGAGCGTGCTGCCCGGGCTGGTGCTGTGGCTGGCCCGCCGGCCGTGGGCCGCGGCGCCCGACACTCCGGCCGGTGGCAACCCAGTGGCCGACGGTGGTCTGGCGGCCGACGGCGGTCTGGCGGTCGAGGGTGGCCCGGCGGCCGAGGGCGGGCCTGTGCCGGCGCGGTCGCGCTGATCGGCGGCCGGGCGGGGGCGAGGTCAGCCAGCCGGTCGGACCCGCACCCGGGCCCCGGGTCGTGGGCTCATGCGGCCGGGGGCAGCTCGGTCAGCCGGCCCGCCGCCTCGTGGTACTCGGCCCCGGTGCGCGGGCAGACGTACCGGCCGTCGCCCTTGGCGACCAGCGGTTCACCCGCCCGCCCCACCC
>NZ_QGSW01000381.1:0-7988 GCF_003176715.1 Micromonospora sp. S4605 | reverse complement strand
TACCCGCTCGGCGAGCGCGAGCAGCCCGCTGCCGTGCGACGGCGGGCCGGGCAGCGGACCGGCCGGCGGCGGCGCGTTGACCACGGCCACCTCGATCCGGTCGCCGGCCCGGGTGAGCCGCACGTCGACCGCGGCGCCGGGGGCGTACCGGGCCGCGTTGGTCAGCGCCTCGCGGACCACCCGGTGCGCGGCGTGCCGGACCCGCGCCGGCAGCTCGGCCGCGTCGGGAGTCGCGGCCAGCCGGACCGCCATGCCCGCCTCCCGGGCGCCGTCGACCAGCTCCGCCACGCTCTCCTCGGCGGGTCGGGTGGAGCTGACGCCGCCCTCCTCGCGGAGCAGCCCGATGATCTCGTGCAGCCGTTCGGTGGCGGTGGCGACGCTGGCCCGCAGCTCTCCGGCGGCGACCCGGTGCCGCGGGTCGAGATCCGCGGCGACCTCCAGGGCGGCGGCGCGCAACGCGATCAGGCTGAGGTCGTGGCCGAGCGAGTCGTGCATCTCCTCGGCGATCCGGGCGCGCTCGCGCAGCCGGATCCGCTCGGCGGCACCGCGCTCCTCCCGGACCAACGCCTCGGCGTGCCAACGGCCCGCCTCGATCAACTCTTGCTGCTGACGCCGGTACCGGCCGACCAGCCACGGGAACACCCCGGCGAAGAGCAGCACCGAGGCGAGCAGGAACCAGGTGGCCGCGCCGGCACCGAGCAACCCCAGGTTGAGCACCGTGCCGCCGGCCGCGAGCGCGACGAAGGCGACGGCGGCCGGCGTGGCGGCGGCACTGCGCCGCCCGGCCAGGTAACTGAACACCGGGATCGCGAACAGGAAGTTGCCGTTCAGCAGCGAGCCGAGCACCGCCATGACCACGGCGGCCACCGGCCAGCGCCGGCTCACCCCGACCGCGGCGGTGAGCACGAGCAGCGCGCAGACCGTCAGCATGGTGTCCCGCCCGGGATGCGGCGGGGTCACCCCCGCGTACCCGATCGGCGCGGCGGTAACCAGCCACAGCAGCGCGTCGCCGGCCCACCGCCGGTGATCGGCACGCGACCACCACCCGCCGCCCACCCGGGCCACCCAGCTCGTCACGGCGGCCAGGCTACCCACGGCCGACCTGGGCGGGCACCGACGAAAGTCAGGTGTTCAGCTGATCTCCTCGGCCCAGGCCCGCCAGTCGTCGAGCACCCCGTAGAGCGCCGGGGTGAGCCAGCCCGGCGCGGACCGCCGGAAGACCCCCGGGTCCATCGCGCCGGCGCCGGCCGGCACCGCGCCGAGCAGGTTCGGCACCAGGTCGGTGAGGTTGGACCAGTGCACCAGCTCCGGCTCGGTGGGCCAGGCGCCGATGACCACCCCGGCCGGCACCGCCCGGCGGTCCAGCGCCTCCAGGGTGAGCGCTGTGTGGTTGAGCGTGCCCAGCCCGGCCCGGGCCACCACCACCGCCGGGGCGCCCAGCGAGACGGCCAGGTCGGCCACCGTCCACGGCTCCCCCGACGGGCGCAGCCCCATCGGCACCAGCAGCCCGCCGGCGCCCTCGACCAGCACCAGGTCGTGCTTGTCGGCCTCCTCGCGGACCGCGTCGACGGCGGTGTACAGCTCCAACGGCTCCAACTCGGCGACCCGGGCCGCGGCCAGCGGGGCCAGCGGATCGGGGAAGCTGGCCAGGGTGCGGCCGGTCAGCGGGGCCGCCAGCCGGGTCACGTGGTCGACGTCGCCGGGCTCGCCGGTGGCCGTACCGGTCTGGCCGGGCTTGACCACCGCGACCCGCAGGCCGGCCGCCTGCGCGGCGGCCGCGATCGCCGCGGTCACCACCGTCTTGCCGACCTCGGTGTCGGTGCCGGTGACCAGCACCGGCCCCCGCCACGGCTCGGTCATGTGCCCACCTCGGTTCGCGACTGCGGGGCTCGCACAACCGGCTCACTCCTCGCGCTCACGGCGCACACTCCACGATGACCTCCAGGGCCCGCTCGAAGTCCGCCCGGGGCACCCCGGCGCCGATGGTGAGCCGCAGCCGGGACCGGCTGTCCGGGGTCGACGGCGGCCGGAAGCAGCCGACCGCCACGCCGCGGTCCCGGCAGTCCGCCGCCCACGCCGTCGCGGCCTCCGGGCCGGGCGCGGTCACCGAGACGACCGCCGCGTCCGGTTCGGAGACGTGCAGTCCGGCGGCGCGCAGCCGGCGCACCGCGAGCGCGGCCCGCCCGGCGATCTCGGCGCGCGGCCCCTCGCCGGCCCGGGCCCGCGCCACGGCGGCGTGCACCCCGGCGGCGACCGCCGGGGGCAGCGCGGTGTCGAAGATGAAGGTGCGCCCGGTCTCCACCAGGTGGCGGACGAACTCGGCCGGTCCGGCGACCACCCCGCCGGCGCCGCCGAGGGCCTTGGACAGGGTGGCGGTGACCACCACGTCCGGCTCGCCGGCGAGCCCGGCGGCGGCCACCCCACCGGCCCCGGCCGGGCCGACGACCCCGAGCGCGTGCGCGTCGTCGACCAGCAGCAGCGCGCCGTGCCGGCGGGCGACCGCGTGCAGCTCGGCCAGCGGGGCGAGGTCGCCGTCGACGGAGAACACCGACTCGGTGACCACCACCGCCGGCCGGCCGGGCGCGCCGGCCAGCGCGGCTGCCACCGCCGCCACGTCGTTGTGCGGGGTCACCACGGTCTCCGCGCCGGAGATCCGGCAGCCGTCGATCAGCGAGGCGTGGTTGTGCGCGTCGGAGACGAGCAGCGTACGGGGCTGCACCAGCGCCCGGACCGCGCCGAGGTTGGCCAGGTAGCCGGAGGAGAAGACCAGGGCCCGGTCGGTGCCGAGCCAGTCGGCGAGGGCGTCC
Source organism: Micromonospora sp. S4605 (assembly GCF_003176715.1). NCBI lineage: Bacteria > Bacillati > Actinomycetota > Actinomycetes > Micromonosporales > Micromonosporaceae > Micromonospora > Micromonospora sp. S4605. Next base: position 5,181 of record NZ_QGSW01000381.1, on the reverse strand, counting down.
TCCAGCGCGTGGTGGGCGTCGGTGGAGCCGCGCACCAGCCGCGACCCGGTGGCCCCCAGCCCGTACGCCGCGAGCGCCCGGCCGGCCGCGGCGGTGACCTCGGGGTCGGTGGCCAGGCCGAGGTAGTCGTTGCCGGCCAGGTCGACCACGGCGTCGCCGGCCGCGCGGGGCCGCAGCCGGCGGGTCAGTCCCGCCTTCGCCCGCAGCTCGGCGCGGCGGTGCAGCGCCGCCAGCCAGTCCGCCACCGTCACCCCCACACCGCCGGTCGCGGCCGCCGTCACCGAGCACGGCCGCCGGGCGAAATTACCATCCGTGACAAGCGGCCCGGCGCTTCCACCCCGGCCGGCGTCGCCTCGTCACCGCAGGCCGCGCGGCCGTTCCTGTCGATCGGGCGGGCTTGTAGGGTACGAGCCATGCCAGAGATCCTCGACCAGGCCCGTACCCAGGTGCTGGAGAACGGTGTCGGCCTCGACGAGGCCGGCGTCCTCGCCGTGCTGAACCTGCCCGACCAGCACCTGCCCGCCGCCCTCCAGCTCGCCCACGAGGTGCGGATGCGCTGGTGCGGCCCGGAGGTGGAGGTCGAGGGGATCGTCTCGCTGAAGACCGGCGGCTGCCCGGAGGACTGCCACTTCTGCTCCCAGTCCGGCCTGTTCACCTCCCCGGTGCGGTCGGTCTGGCTGGACATCCCGTCCCTGGTCGAGGCGGCGAAGCAGACCGCGGCGACCGGGGCGACGGAGTTCTGCATCGTGGCCGCCGTCCGCGGTCCGGACGCCCGGCTGATGAAGCAGATGCGCGAGGGGGTCGCCGCCATCAAGGCCGAGGTCGACATCCAGGTGGCCGCCTCGCTCGGCATGCTCACCCAGGAGCAGGTCGACGAGCTGGTCGACATGGGCGTGCACCGCTACAACCACAACCTGGAGACCTGCCGCTCCTACTTCCCGAACGTGGTCACCACGCACTCCTGGGAGGAGCGCTGGGAGACGCTGCGGATGGTCCGCGAGTCCGGCATGGAGGTCTGCTGCGGCGGCATCCTCGGCCTCGGCGAGACGGTGGAACAGCGGGCCGAGTTCGCCGCGCAGCTCGCCGAGCTGGACCCGCACGAGGTGCCGCTGAACTTCCTCAACCCGCGTCCGGGCACCCCGCTGGGCGACCGGCCGGTGGTCGAGGGCAAGGACGCGCTGCGGGCCATCGCCGCGTTCCGGCTGGCCATGCCGCGCACCATCCTGCGGTACGCCGGCGGCCGGGAGATCACCCTGGGCGACCTGGGCACCCGCGACGGCCTGCTCGGCGGCATCAACGCGGTGATCGTCGGCAACTACCTGACCACCCTGGGCCGGCCGGCCACCGAGGACCTGGCGCTGCTGGACGACCTGAAGATGCCGGTCAAGGCGCTCTCCGCGACCCTGTGAGGGATTGACGGTGACGGACGCTGCTCCGCTGGCGACGCCGAACGCGACGGCGCCGGCCTGGTGCGACCGCTGCGGCCAGGCCGCGGCGGCCGGGTCGCACGAGACGTGCGCGGCGGCGCGCGCCCTGGAGCCGCCCCGGTTCTGCGTGCGCTGCCGACGCCGGATGAAGGTGCAGGTGCTGCCGGTGGGCTGGGCGGCGGTCTGCGTCGAGCACGGCGAGATCCGCGGCTGAGGCCCCGGTGACGCCCCGTTTCCTCGTCACCGGCGAGCCGGTCCCGCCGCCGGGGTTCCGGTGGCGCCGGTGACCGGGGAACTGCGCGGGCGGGCGGTGACGCTGCGCCCGGCCGGCGCCGCCGACGTGCCGGCGCTCGCCGCGATCCGGGCCACCCCGCAGGTACGCCGCTGGTGGCGCGGCGGCGACGACCTGGCCGCCGCCGTCGAGGCCGACCTGGCCGACCCCGACCTGACGGTGTACGCGGTGCTGCACGACGGCCGGGTGGTCGGCGCGATCCAGTGGTACGCCGAGGACGACCCGGACTACCGGCACGCCAGCCTGGACATCTTCCTCGACCCGTCGGTGCACGGCCGGGGGCTCGGGCCGGACGCCATCCGCACCCTGGTCCGGCACCTGGTCGAGGCGTACCGGCACCACCGGTTCACCATCGACCCGGCGGCGGCGAACACCCCGGCGATCCGCAGCTACGCCAAGGTGGGCTTCCGCCCGGTGGGCGTGCTGCGCCGCTACGAGCGCGGCGAGGACGGGCGCTGGCACGACGGGCTGCTGATGGACCTGCTCGCCGACGAACTGGTCGACTGACCCCGTTCCGGCACGATCCGGGCAGCCTGCCCATGTCCCGATCCGAGGGTCACCTGTCCATCCGGCCGGCCATCAGCCACCGGCCTCCCTCGGTTCCACCTGATCAGCGGGTCGAACGGCCCACCGATCAAGGAGGAACCCATGTCCCGATTCCAGCGCTGGCGAGAACCGCTGACAGCGCTCGGTCTGGCGGCCGGGCCGGTCGTCGCGCTCGGCTTCACCCGGTTCGCGTACGCCCTGCTGCTGCCCGCGATGCGCGGCGACCTGCACTGGACGTACGCCCAGGCCGGTGGATTGAACACGGCGAACGCCGCCGGTTACGTGATCGGCGCCGGGACGGCGGTGTTCTGGGCCCGCCGGTTCGGTGACCGGGCCGCCTTCCTCGGCACCCTGGTGGTGAGCGCGCTCACCCTGCTGCTGACCGGGCTCACCGCGAGCTATCCGGCGCTGGGCGCGCTGCGGTTCGTCGGTGGGGTCACCACCGCTGTCTGCTTCGTCCTCGGCTCCGCGCTGGCCGCGCGGATCGCCCACGGGGCGGGGCAACGGCGGGCGGCCCTGCTCGTCGCCATCTACATGGCCGGGGTCGGCATCGGCGTGGTGCTGTCCGGGATCCTGGTGCCGGCGGTGTTCGCCGGCGCGGGCGACGCCGGCTGGCGCGCCGGTTGGCTGGTGCTGGGGGTGGTGGCGGTGCTGGCCGTCGGCCCGGCGCTGCTGGCCGTCCGGCGGGTCGACGCGGCGGCCGAAGCGCCCACCGCGGGGCTGTCCCGCGCGGCACTTGCCCGGCTCGCGCCGACCTTCGCCTGGTACATCCTGTTCGGCGCCGGCTACGTCAGCTACATGACGTTCGTCATCGCGCTGCTGCGGGAGCAGGGGCTGGGCACCTCCGGCACGGCGACCTTCTTCGTGGTCCTCGGCCTGGCCTCGGTGCTGGCCACGCTGACCGTCTGGGGCCGGCTGATCGGCCGGCTGCCGGGTGGCCGGGCGCCGGCGCTGGTGTCCCTGCTCGTGCTGCTGGGCGTGCTGCCGGTGCTGCTGCTGCCGGCCGGCCTGCCCGCCGCCCTGGTCTCGGCGGTCGTCTTCGGCAGCTCGTTCATGGCCGGCCCGACAGCGGCCACGGTACTGGCCCGCCGGGCCCTGCCGCCGGCCGGCTGGACCGCCGGCATCGCGCTGCTCACCGTCGCCTTCTCGGTGGGCCAGGCGATCGGCCCGCTGCTCTCCGGTGCGCTCTCCGACTCCGGCGGCGTCGCCGTCGGGCTCTGGCTGTCGGTGGCGCTGCTCGCCGCCGCGGCCCTGGTGGTGCTGCGCCAGCGCGCGGACCGCCCGGCACACCTCGCGGAAACCACCCGACCGGCGCCCACCGGCGTCCGCTGAAAGGACCGAACCATGTACCGGCACATCCTGGCCGCAGTGGATGCGACCTCCGTCTCGGCGCGAGTCCTGGCCGCGGCCACGGCCCTCGCGACCGCGCTCGGCGCCAGCGTCCACGTCGTGCACGTCGACGAATCCGAGGCGATCTACGACCGGGTCGTGGACCTGGAGGACGACACCCTGGGCCGCGCACAGGTGGCCGTGGCGGTGGACCGGCTACGCGCCGCCGGGGTCCGGGCCACGAGCGCGGTCGTCGACGGACTCGACACCGACGTACCCGGGCTGATCCTGGACACCGCCCACGCGCGCGGCGCGGACCTGATCATCCTCGGCCCGCATCACCGCGCCGGGCTCGCCCGGCTGCTGGAGCCCAGCGTCAGCGACCTGGTCGGCCGGCGCGCCGACGTGGCGCTGCTGCTGGTGCGCTGAGCCGATGCCGGTGGTGCGGAACCGCTCCCGGTAGGCGCCCGGCGTCACCCCGAGCTCCCGCAGGAACGCCCGCCGCATCGTCTCCGGTGATCCGAAGCCGGTGCGGCGGGCCACCACGTCGAGGGTGTCCCCACCGCTCTCCAGCATCGCCTGCGCGGCCTCCACCCGGATCCGCTCGACGTAGCCGGCGGGGGTGGTGCCCAGTTCGGTGCGGAAGAGCCGGCCCAGCTGCCGCACGCTCACCCCGACGAGCGCCGCCATCGACGACAGGGTGTGGTTGGCGGCCGGATCGGCGGCGACCGCGTCGAGCACCCGGCGCACGGTGCCGTCGCGGGTGGCCGCCGCGCTGGCGCGCACGCTGAACTGGGACTGGCCGCCGGGGCGTTGCATGAAGACCACCAGGTGGCGGGCGACCGCCCGGGCGGTCTCCGGGCCGAGATCCGCCTCGACCAACGCCAGGGTCAGGTCGATGCCGGCGCTGATCCCGGCCGAGGTGATGACCCGACCGTCGGCGATGAAGATCGGATCGGCGTCGACGGTGACCGCCGGGAAGTGCGCCGCGAGCTGGTCAGCGAGATCCCAGTGCGTGGTCACCCGGCGGCCGTCGAGCAGGCCCGTGGCGGCCAGGGCGAAGGCACCGGCGCAGACCGACGCGGTCCGGTCCGAGCCGCCGGCGAGCCGGCGGATCTGGTCCAGCATCGCCTGGTCGGCGGCCACCGCCTGCCAGTCGGGGGCGCCGGGCACCACCAGCGTGCCCACCGGCGCGGCGACGTCGGGCAGCGCCCGGTCGACGCCGAGCCGGACGCCGGCGCTGCTCACCACGTCCCGGCCGTCCGGCGAGGCCAGCACCGTGCGGTACGCCCCGCCGTGCTCGTTGGCGACGGCGAGCACCTCCAGCGGCCCGGTGACGTCGAGCAGCCGCACCCCGTCGTAGACGACGAAGACCACGGTGTGGCGCCGGTCCGGAGCTCGCACGGCTCGACCCTAGTGCGGTTCCACTAACGTTCGCCGGGTGTCCGGTGGGCGTTGTGGATCCTCACCGTTGAGGGTGAGCGACTCCCCACCGTCGGGTGGTGGGGCGGGCCTCCGCGGGCCAACTGATCCTCGCGCCGCCCGGGGTGGGCGGCGGGGGTCACGTCGGGACTGGCCGGCACCGGG
>NZ_QGSW01000189.1:0-8079 GCF_003176715.1 Micromonospora sp. S4605 | reverse complement strand
CCGGAGGACCGCGCCGCGCTGCTGGAGGCAATCACGCGCGCCCGCAAGGTGCACGCCGGCCGGCGCCGCGCCGACGGAGCGCAGCACCGGGCCGGCCGCCGCGCCGACCGGCCGGAACAGGGACACCCGGGCCTGCCAGCCGGTGACTGTCGCGTCGCCGACGACGAGCGTGTCGGTGTCCACCCGGGCGTCCCCGTCGCGCTGCCCGGGCACCGAGGTGCGCCGCACCGTGGCGTCGTCGGCGGCCCAGTCGGCGAGCAGGTACCAGCCGGTTGCCGGGCGGTCGTCGTGCCAGCCGCGCAGCTCGACCCGGAGCCAGCAGCCCGCCGGGCTGTCGGCGGTCCAGGACGGCACCACCTCGTACACGGCGAAGCCCACCGGCACCGGTGGGGCGGTCCAGCTGCCCCACTCGTACATCGCGGTGCTGCCGTCGGCGAGTGGGTGCTCCCGGCGGCCGGCCGGTTCGGCCAGCGCCAGGCCCCCGGCCGCCGCGCGTACCCCGGCCGCCTCCCCGTCGGCCAGGTCGCCGGGCAGCCGGAAGCCCTGGTAGGCGATGTCCCGCCGGGCCGCCGCGTCGGTCATGACAGGTCCGTCCGTTCGTAGTTTCCCGCCAAAAGCATTACGTACGACGAAGGTTTTCTGCAATGGCGGCCGACCGGGACGGCGCGGGACGCTGGTTTGGCGGCCGGCACTAGGTTGTCGGGTGGTCAGCGGCGAGGAGGACCGGGATGCGGGTGCTGGTGGTCGAGGACGAGCGGAACCTCGCGGACGCGATCGCGCGCGGATTGCGCCGGCGCGGCATGGCGGTGGACGTCGCCTACGACGGCGACAGCGGTCACGAGCTGGCCTTCGTCACCCGCTACGACGTGGTGGTGCTCGACCGCGACCTGCCCGGCATGCACGGTGACCAGATCTGCGCCGAGCTGGCCGCCTCCGGCACGCTGACCCGGGTGCTGATGCTGACCGCCAGCGGCACGGTCGCCGACCGGGTGGAGGGGTTGCAGCTCGGCGCCGACGACTACCTGCCCAAGCCGTTCGCCTTCGACGAGCTGGTGGCCCGGGTGCAGGCGCTCGGCCGGCGGGCCACCCCGGCCGCGCCGCCGGTGCTGTCCCTGGCCGACCTGGTGCTCGACCCGGCCCGCCGGGTGGTGACCCGCGGCGGCGTGCCGGTCGACCTGACCAACAAGGAGTTCGGCGTGCTGTGCGAGCTGCTCAAGGCACGCGGCGCGGTGGTCTCCAGCGAGGAGCTGCTGGAACGGGTCTGGGACGCCAACACCGACCCGTTCACCACCATCGTCCGGGTCACCGTGATGACCCTGCGCAAGAAGCTCGGCGACCCACCGCTGATCGAGACGGTGGTCGGCGCCGGCTACCGCACGGCCGAGGTGGAGGCATGAGCGAGCGTACGAGCCGTCGGTCGCGCCTGCGGCCCACCCTGCGGCTGCGGCTGACCCTGCTCAACGGCGTGTTGCTGGTGGGCGCGGGGGCGATCCTGGTGCTGCTGGCCTGGCTGCTGGTCCGCGACGCGCTGCGCCCGACCGACGAACTGCTCCCCGGCACCACCGTGGTGCTCGCCGACGGGCGGACGCTGGACGCCGCGCAGTGGCAGCGGCAACTGGTCGACGCCGCCTCCGCGGAGCTGCTGGCCAAGGGGCTGGTCGCGCTGCTGGCGATCAGCGTGGTCGGGGTCGCCGGGGCGTACGCGGTAGCCGGGCGCGCGCTGCGGCCGCTGCACCAGGTCACCGCCACCGCCCAGCGACTCGGTGAGGCCACCCTGGACCAGCGGATCGGCTACTCGGGCGCGGACGACGAGGTGGCCGAGCTGGCCAAGACGTTCGACGCGATGCTGGACCGGATCGCCGCCGCGTTCGAGGCGCAGAAGCGGTTCGTCGCCAACGCCTCGCACGAGCTGCGGACCCCGCTCGCCGTGATGCGCACCGAGATCGACGTGACGCTCAGCGACGACGAGGCGGACGCCGCCGAGTACCGCCGGATGGCCACCGTGGTCCGGGACGCCTCCGAGCGGGCCAACGGGCTGGTCGACGCGCTGCTGGTGCTGGCCCGTAGCGAGGCGCAGGCCGGCCGCCGGCTCGGCCGGCGCACCGAGTGCGACCTCGCCGCCGGCACCGCCAACGCCCTGTCGGCGGTACGCCGGGAGGTGGAGCGGATCGGGCTGCGGGTGCAGACCTCGCTGGAGTCGGCGCCCGTGGTCGGCGATCCCGGGCTGCTGGACCGGCTGGCCGGCAACCTGGTGGAGAACGCGGTCCGCTACAACCACCTGCACGGCCGGCTCTGGGTGCGCACCGGCTCCGACGGGTGCCGGTCCTGGCTGGTGGTGGGGAACACCGGGTTCGAGGTGGACCCGGCCGACGTGCCGGGGCTGTTCGAGCCGTTCCGCCGCGGCGGCCGGGAACGCACCGGGGCCCGCGGCTCCGGCCTCGGGCTCTCCATCGTCCGCGCGGTCTGCGACGCGCACGGCGGCACCGTGCAGGCCGTCGCCCAGCCCGGCGGCGGCCTGGAGGTGACCGTGACGCTGCCGGCGGCGGACGCGGCCCCGGCGGTGACCGCCGAGGAGCACGCCGGGCCGGCGGGGAGTCGCTGACCGGGTTGCGGCCACCGCCGGGCGGATGGAAAGATCACGCCGTCAGTCCGAGAGCGGAGGGGGGTGCGTCGAATGTCCATCGTCATGACGTCCGCGCCCCGTCTCGCCGGCTGACGCTCACGCACTCGGGGCGCCTCGACCACGGAGGCTTCACCCGTGTTTCCACGGATCCACAACATCAGTTTCGACTGCCACGACACCTACGCCCTCGCCGGCTTCTGGTCGGCGGTGCTCGGCTACGCCCGGCACGCCGACGACGTCCCGGGTGACCCGGAGGCGGTGCTGCTGCCACCGGACGGCGCCGGCCCGAACGTGTTCTTCCAGCAGGTCCCCGAGGTCAGGTCGGTCAAGAACCGGGTGCACATCTGCCTGGAGCCGGCCGGCCGGACCCGGGACCAGGAGGTCGACCGGGTGCTCGGGCTCGGCGCCGTCCTGGTCGACGACCGGCGGCGCGCCGACGGCACGGGCTGGGTGGTGCTCGCCGACCCGGAGGGCAACGAGTTCTGCGTCCTGCGCAGTGCGGCGGAGCGGGCAGGTACGTCCGAGATGGAGGAACAGCAGTGAGCGCACGGATCCACAACATCGGCATCGACTGCCGCGACACCTACGCCCTGGCCGGTTTCTGGGCGCAGGTCTTCGAGTGCCCCCGCCAGCCCGACGACTTCCCCGGCGACCCGGAGGCGATGCTGCTGCCGCCGGGCGGGCCGGAGGTGCTCTTCCTGGCCGTACCGGAGGGCAAGGTGGTGAAGAACCGGCTGCACCTGGACCTGGAGCCGACCGACCGGACCCGGGACGAGGAGGTCGAGCGGCTGCTCGGCATCGGCGCCACCCAGGTAGCCGACGAGCGCCGGCCGGACGGCTCGGGCTGGGTGGTGCTCGCCGACCCGGAGGGCAACGAGTTCTGCGTGCTGCGCAGCGCCGCCGAGCGGGCCGCCAACCCGGCCACCGCCCCGGCCGGCGAGGCTCCGTCGGCCTGACCCCGGTACGACGCGGGCCGGGCTCCCACCACCTCGGTGGCGGGAGCCCGGCCCGTCGGGTCACGACCTCAGGAGCGCTGCTCGATCTGGCCGCGCATGCCGACGAACTCGGCCTTCGCCTTGTCCGCCGAGGAGAAGAAGATCACGATCATGCCGACGCTGCCCTTGTCGGCCCAGACGCAGACGCCGAGCTCCACCGCGTCGGTCTTGCCGTCGCCGCAGCGGGCGTCGCCGCCGAGCGGACCCGGGTCGACGTCGGCCATGTTGCTGACCGACAGCTCTGCCGAGAGGCCGTTGACCGCGTCGTCGAGTTCCTTCTTCGGGTCGGCGATCAGCCCGGACGCGGCGGCCACCATGACCAGGTCCTGCTTGGCCGGGTCGCCGTAGAAGGCGCCGACGGCGCTGGTCTCGTTCTGCACCGTCGACTTCATCTCGCTGACCATCTGCTCGGAGAGCGAGGCGAGTTCGGTGTCGGTGATCTGCGGGCGGCCGGCCAGGGTGGCCGGGGCGACCACCCGGGTCTTGGCGGCGTCCACCGCGTCGCCCACGTCGTCCTTGACCGCGAACCAGGTGACCGCGGCGCCGCCGAGGCAGAGCACCAGCACCACGGCCAGCACGATCAGCACGACCTTGCCGGCGCCGGACTTCTTCTTCGGCGGCGGGCCGGCAGGCGCGTACGGCTGACCGGACTGCTGGGACGGGTAGCCGCCCTGCGGCGGGTAGCCGCCGGACTGCTGGGACGGGTAGCCACCGGACTGCTGGGACGGGTAGCCGCCGGACTGCTGGGGCGGGTAGCCACCGGACTGCTGGGACGGGTAACCGCCCTGCTGCGGCGCCGGGTAGCCCCCGGGCTGCTGCGATGTGGGGTAGCCCCCGGACGGGGGCGGGTACGAGCCTTGGTTCCCGTAGGGACCGGCCGGCGGCTGGGACATCAGTCAGCTCCAGATTTGTCGAAGTCGGGGCGATTTTAGTGACGCCGATCAAGACGCGCTGCCCGGCTCCCGACAGGGGTGAGAAAGACGACCGCGGTGGCCGATCGCGTCCGTCGGGACGCGACCGACCACCGCGGTCGCGGGGGAGCGGGGGTGGATCAGGCGGGCAGGCTGGCGGCCCCGCGCGGCAGGAACCGCCGGCCGGTGACCCGCTCGCTGGTGCCGGTGCGGTCCAGGTACGGCGTCACGCCGCCCAGGTGGAACGGCCAGCCGGCGCCGAGGATCATGCACAGGTCGATGTCCTGCGCCTCGGCCACCACGCCCTCGTCGAGCATCAGCCGGATCTCCTCGGCCAGCGCGTCGAGCGCGTTCTGCCGTACCTGCTCGGCGGTCAGCGGCTGGTCGCCGACCACCAGCAGCTTCGCCACCTCGGCGTTGACCTCGTCGTCGACCACGATCGGCTGGCCGGAGTCGGCGATCCGCTTGAGGTTCTCGCTGACCCCGAACCGGTCCGGGAACGCGCCGTGCAGGGTGCCGCCCACGTGGTACGCGACGGCCGGCCCGACCAGCTGGAGCAGGGCGAGCGGGCGCATCGGCAGGCCCAGCGGGTCCAGCGCGCTGTTCGCCACCTCCAGCGGGGTGCCCGCGTCCACGGCGGCGAAGACCGTGCCGAGGAAGCGGGTGAGCAGCCGGTTGACCACGAACGCCGGGGCGTCCTTGACCAGCACGCAGGACTTCCGCAGCTGCTTGCCGACCGCGAACGCGGTGGCCAGCGTGGCGTCGTCGGTGCGCTCACCCCGGACGATCTCCAGCAGCGGCAGCACGGCCACCGGGTTGAAGAAGTGGAAGCCGACCACCCGCTCCGGGTGCTCCAGGTCGGCGGCCATCGCGGTGACCGACAGGCTGGAGGTGTTGGTGGCCAGCACCGCCTCCGGCTTGACGATCTTCTCCAGCTCGGCCCAGACCTGCTTCTTGACGTTCAGGTCCTCGAAGACGGCCTCGATGACGAAGTCGGCGTCGGCGAAGACGGACTTGTCCACCGAGCCGCTGACCAGGCCGTACAGCTTGGCGGCGGTGCCCTTGTCCATCCGGCCCTTGCTGACCGCCTTCTCGATCTGGGTGTGCACGTAGCCGACACCCTTGTCCACCCGGGACTGGTCGAGGTCGGTCATCACCACCGGCACCTGGAGGCGGCGGGCGAACAGCAGCGCGAGCTGGCTGGCCATCAGGCCGGCGCCGACGATGCCGACCTTGGTGACCGGGCGGGCCAGGCTCTTGTCCGGCGCGCCGGCCGGCCGCTTGGCCCGCCGCTGCACCAGGTCGAAGGCGTACAGGCCGCTGCGCAGCTCCTCGGAGAAGACCAGGTCGGCCAGCGCCTCGTCCTCGGCGGCGGTGCCGGTGGCGAAGTCCGCGTCCTTCGCCGTCTCCAGCAGGTCCAGCGCCTTGTACGCGGCCGGGACCGCGCCGTGCAGCCGCTGGTCGAGGGTCTGCCGGGCGAAGTAGAGCACGCCCGCCCACATGTCCTTGTCGACCTCGGGCCGGGTCACCGTGACCTCGCCGCGGACCACGCCGGCGGCCCACTCCAGCGACCGCTCCAGGAAGTCCGCCGGCTCCAGCAGCACGTCCGCGATGCCCAGCTCGGCAGCCTGCTTCGGCTTGAGCATCTTGTTCTGCATCAGCGGGTTCTGGATGATCACCTGGGTCGCGGCCGGGATGCCGATCAGGTTCGGCAGCAGCTGGGTGCCGCCCCAGCCGGGCACCAGGCCGAGCGAGACCTCGGGCAGGGCCAGCGCCGCGGCGCCGCCGGAGAGGGTCCGGTAGTGGCAGTGCAGGGCCAGCTCCAGGCCGCCGCCCATGGCCGCGCCGTTGACGAACGCGAAGGTCGGGATCTGGCTGTCCTTGAGCCGGGCGAAGACCCGGTGGCCGAGCCGGCCGATCTCCAGCGCCTGCTCGCGGTCGGCCAGCGCCGGCAGGCCGACGATGTCGGCGCCCACGCAGAAGACGTACGGCTTGCCGGTGACCGCGATGAACGCCGGGTTCGCCGCCAGCGCGGCGGTGATCGCCTCGTCGAGGCTGGTCAGGCCGCCCGGGCCGAAGGTGTTCGGCTTGGTGTGGTCGAAGCCGTTGTCCAGGGTGATCAGGGCGGCCGGCCGGTCCAGCCCCGGCACGTTCACCTGGCGCAGCAGCGCCTTGGTGACGACCTCGTTCGGTGCCGCGAGCGCGCTCACTTTTTGCCCTCCCAGTGGGGGTTCTCCCAGATCACGGTGCCGCCCATGCCGATGCCGATGCACATGGCGGTGAGGCCGTAGCGGACCTCGGGGTGCTCGGCGAACTGCCGGGCGAGCTGGGTCATCAGCCGTACGCCCGAGGAGGCCAGCGGGTGGCCGATGGCGATCGCGCCGCCCCACGGGTTGACCCGCGGGTCGTCGTCGGCGATGCCGAAGTGGTCGAGGAAGGCGAGCACCTGCACGGCGAACGCCTCGTTCAGCTCGAACAGGCCGATGTCGTCGATGCTCAGGCCGGCGATGCGCAGCGCCTTCTCGGTCGACGGGATCGGGCCGACGCCCATCACCTCGGGCTCGACGCCGACGAAGCCGTACGACACCAGCCGCATGGCGACCGGCAGGCCCAGCTCGCGGGCGGTCTCCTCGGCGGCCAGCAGGCTGGCGGTGGCGCCGTCGTTCAGGCCGGCCGCGTTGCCCGCGGTCACCTTGCCGTGCGGGCGGAACGGGGTCTTCAGGGTGGCGAGCTTCTCCATCGAGGTGTCCCGCGGGGCCTCGTCCACCGTGGCCAGCCCCCAGCCGGCCTCCGGGTCGCGGATCGCGACCGGCACCAGGTCGGGCTGGAGCTTGCCGTTGGCGTACGCCTTCGCGGTCTTCTGCTGCGAGGCGAGCGCGAACGCGTCGGTGCGCTCCTTGGTGATGTGCGGGACCCGGTCGTGCAAGTTCTCCGCGGTCGCGCCCATCACCAGCGCGGAGGGGTCGACCAGCTTCTCGGCGATGATCCGCGGGTTCGGGTCGACGCCCTCGCCCATCGGGTGGCGGCCCATGTGCTCCACGCCGCCGGCGATGGCGATGTCGTAGGCGCCCATGGCGATGCCGCCGGCGACGGTGGTCACCGCGGTCATCGCGCCGGCGCACATCCGGTCGATGGCGAAGCCGGGAACGGTCTTGGGCAGGCCGGCCAGCAGGGCCGCGGTCCGGCCGATGGTGAGGCCCTGGTCGCCGATCTGCGTGGTGGCGGCGATGGCGACCTCCTCGACCCGCTCCGGCGGCAGCTGCGGGTTGCGGCGCAGCAGCTCGCGGATGCAGCGGATCACCAGGTCGTCGGCGCGGGTGTTGGCGTACATGCCACCCGCCTTGCCGAACGGGGTACGGACGCCGTCGACGAAGACGACATCCCGAACTTCACGGGGCACTTGAGAGCCTCCTTTTCGACCATGATCCGGCCGCCGCGCCGCCGGGCGGCGCACGGACCGGACGAAGGTCGCCGGCACGGGCGTGGTACCTCGGATGCTACTCGTCAGTAACCAAACCCGACACCACCCCCCCTGTGGCCCACCCCACAC
>NZ_QGSW01000380.1:0-8134 GCF_003176715.1 Micromonospora sp. S4605 | reverse complement strand
CCCCAGGCGCCCCGCCAGGTCCCGCCCGGCGCCAGGGTCATCACGTCCCGGCCGGAGCGGAACGCGTCCGGCGGGCAGGTCATCGGTTCGATCGCCACCGAACGGCGGTGCCGTTCCCCGGTGAGGGTGTCGCCGGTGAACACCTGCCACCAGCCGAACTCCCGGTCGGCCCAGATCCGCACCCCGGCCGAGCCGTCCGGTGCGGCCAGGCTCACCGCGGAGCCGCCGTCGTCGTCCCGGGCCACGTCACCGAAGGTCAGGTCGAGCCGGGCGGCGCCGATCCGGCGGCGGCTGGTCCAGTCGTACTCGGTGCCGGCGACCGGGGTGGCCCCGATCGGCAGCAGCCGGGAATCCAGCAGCAGCCGGCTGCGGGCCGGCAGCAGCATCGCCAGGTCGTCCACCGCCACCCCGGGCAGCCGCAGGTACGGGTGCACGGCGAAGCCGAACGGCGCCGCCTCACCGCCGGTGTTGGTCACCTCGTGCTCGGCCCGCAGCCCGTCCGGCCCGACGCTCCACCGGCTGCGCAGCCGCAGCGGCCACGGGTAGCCGGGTTGCGCCGGCAGGTCGTAGCCGAGCGTCACCGCGTCGGCGGAGTGCTCCAGCAGCTGCCAGGGCACCCAGTTGACCAGTCCGTGGATGGCCACCCCGCGCTCCGGCTCGGTCAGCGTCAGCTGCAACGACCGGTCGCCGAAGGCGTACCGCCCGTCCCGGATCCGGTTCGGCCAGGGCGCCAGCACCTGGCCGGCGCAGCCCGGGCAGAGCTCGTCCTCGGCGTACCCGTCGAGGTAGTCGACGCCGTCGTGCCGGTACGCCCGCACCCCGCCGCCCACCTCCACGACGACCGCCTCGTGCCCGGCGGCGGCGATGGTCCACTGCGCGCCCGAGAGCGGGCGCCGGTCGGGGCTGTCCATGCGGGGGACCCTAACCGTTCAGGTCCGGTCCCCGCTCGACGCGGTCGCCGCGCGGTAGCGCAGCAGCGCCGGGAAGGCCACCGCGAGCAGCACCGCGAGCGCGGCGGAGAGCAGCCCGCCGCTGACCCAGGCGACCCCGCCGCCCAGCCCGGCGGCCATCGCGCCGGCCCGCAGGTCACCCAGCCGCGGACCACCGGCGATGACCACGGTGTTCACGCCCTGGAGCCGGCCGCGCATCCGGTCCGGCGCGTAGACCAGCAGCATCGACTGCCGCAGCACCGCGCTGACCAGGTCGGCCGCGCCGGCCACCGCGAGCAGCACGACCATCAGCCAGAGCTGGCCGGCCAGCCCGGCCGCCGCCACCGCCAGCCCCCAGCCGACCACCGCGACCACCAGCGCCAGCCCCTGCCGGCGCAACCGGCCGATCCAGCCGGAGGTGAGCCCGCCGACCATCGCCCCGATCGCGATCGAGCTGTAGAGCCAGCCCACCGCCGCCCCGCCGCCGAACCGTTCGTCGGCGATCTCCGGGAAGAGCGCCCGGGGCATCGCCAGCACCATGGCGATCAGGTCGATGGCGAACGAGAGCAGCAGCACCGGGGTGGTGGAGAGGTAACGCAGCCCGTCCACGATGCTGGCCAGCCCGGCCTTGCGCGGGGCGCCGTCGCCGTCCGGGTCCGGCTCGGGCGGCAGCGCGGGCAGCCGCAGGGTGGCCCAGAGCGAGACGGTGAAGAGCAGGGCGTCCACCCCGTACGCGATCGGCAGCCCCACCCCCGGGTCCTGCCAGGTGGCGAAGATCAGACCGGCGGCCAGCGGGCCGAACACGGCGGTCGCGGTGAAGGTGGTGAAGTTCAGTGTGCTGGCCGCCGGCACCAGCTCCAGCGGCACCAACCGGGGCAGGATCGCGTTCCGGGTGGGCGAGCTGATCGCGAACGCGATCGACTGCACGGCGATCAGCGCGAGCAGCAGCCCCGGGCTGCCGACCCGCAGCAGGGCCTGGGCCAGCAGGCCGAGCGTCGAGACCCAGAGCAGCACCGAGGTGACCAGCAGCACGCTGCGCCGGTCGCGGGCGTCGGCCACCGCGCCGCCCCAGAGCCCGAAGACCAGCAGCGGTACGAACGCCGCGATGCCGATCAGCCCGACCCAGAGCGAGTCGCGGGTCAGCTCGTACATCTCCACCGGCACCGCGACGGCGGTGAACTGCATGCCGAACATCGCGATGCCGTTGCCGAGCCAGATCCGCCGGTACGCGGGCACGGCGAGCGGGCGCAGGTCGATCGCGAATCGCCGCAGCCGGCCCGGCCGCGGCCCCTTGAGCTGGGTCACGGTGCCAGCCGCTCCACGGCCCAGGCGCCGGTGTCGGTGCGCCGGAACCGCAGCCGGTCGTGCAGCCGGCTGGCCCGGCCCTGCCAGAACTCCACCGACTCGGGCCGCACCCGCAGCCCGCCCCAGTGCGGCGGGGCGGGGATCGGGTCGACGTCGGCGAAGCGCTCCGCCGCCGCCCGGTAGCCGGCGTCCAGCGCGGCCCGGTCCGGGATCACCCGGGACTGCTCGCTGGCCCAGGCGCCCAGTTGGGAGCCGCGCGGCCGGCTGGCGAAGTAGGCCTCGGTCTCGGCCCGGTCGATCCGCTCCACCGGGCCGGCGACCACCACCTGGCGGTGCATGGCGAACCAGGGGAAGACCAGGCTGGCGTACGGGTTGCCGGTCAGCTCGACGCCCTTGCGGGAGCCGTAGTTGGTGAAGAAGACGAAACCGTCCGGGTCGTACCCCTTGAGCAGCACCGTCCGGGCGCTCGGCCGGCCGGCCGGGTCCGCGGTGCCGACCACCATCGCGTTCGGCTCGGGCAGCCCGGCGGCCACCGCGTCGGCGAACCAGCGGTCGAACTGGGTGTGCCAGTCGCCGGCCAGCTCGGACTCGGAAAGGCCCAGGTCGCCGTCGTACTCGTTACGCATGTCGGCCGGGGGCACTGTGTCGCCCGTCACGTTCTCTCCCCTCCCGGTGGCGCCTGCCGGCACCACCCGGCGCAGGCCAACCCACGTCACATTGTCTTCCTGGTCCGTCCGGGCCTCGTGCGGCGGGGGATGTCGCGTGCGGCACATCCGCCGCGGGTCGCGGAGCCGGTTACCCAGCAGGCAAGATGTCACGAACACATCCCTGAGGGGTCGCCTGAGGCGCTCGGCCGGCTGGGCCGGAGGAGAGCCCGCCCGGGCGCGACGACCAGATCCAGGAGAGCGACATGGCCGATTTCAAACCCGGGCTGGAAGGCGTCGTAGCCTTCGAGACCGAGATCGCCGAACCCGACCGTGAGGGTGGCGCCCTGCGCTATCGCGGGGTGGACATCGAGGATCTCATCGGCCAGGTCTCCTTCGGCAACGTCTGGGCGCTGCTGGTGGACGGGCGGTTCGGCCCCGGCCTGCCGCCGGCCGAGCCGTTCCCGGTGCCGGTGCACTCCGGCGACATCCGCGTCGACGTGCAGTCCGCGGTGGCGATGCTGGCCCCGTACTGGGGGCTCAACCAGCTGCTGGACATCTCCGACGAGCAGGCCCGTGAGGACCTCGCCCGGGTCTCGGTGACCGCGCTCTCCTTCGTCGCCCAGTCCGCCCGCGGCCTGGGTCTGCCGGCCGTGCCGCAGAAGGAGATCGACAAGGCCTCCACCATCGTCGAGCGCTTCATGAAGCGCTGGCGGGGTGAGCCCGACCCACGGCACGTCAAGGCCGTCGACGCGTACTTCATCTCGGCCGCCGAGCACGGCCTGAACGCCTCCACCTTCACCGCCCGGATCGTCGCCTCCACCGGCGCGGACGCCGCGGCCTGCATCTCCTCCGGCATCGGCGCGCTCTCCGGCCCGCTGCACGGTGGCGCACCGTCCCGGGTGCTCAGCATGCTGGAGGCGGTCGAGCGCAGCGGTGACGCCGAGGGCTACGTCCGGGGCGTGCTCGACCGCGGCGAGCGGCTGATGGGCTTCGGCCACCGGGTCTACCGGGCCGAGGACCCGCGCGCCCGGGTGCTCCGCCGCACCGCCAAGGAGCTGGGCGCGCCGCGCTTCGAGGTGGCCGAGGCGCTGGAGAAGGCCGCGCTGGCCGAGCTCCAGGCCCGCCGCCCGGACCGGGTGCTCGCCACCAACGTCGAGTTCTGGTCGGCCGTGGTGCTCGACTTCGCCGAGGTGCCGGCGCACATGTTCACCTCGATGTTCACCTGCGCCCGGATGGGCGGCTGGAGCGCGCACATCCTGGAGCAGAAGAAGCTCCAGCGGCTGGTCCGCCCGTCCGCCCGGTACGTCGGGCCCGGCAGCCGCAAGCCGCAGGAGGTCGACGGCTGGGACGCCGTCCCGCACGGCGTCTGACCGACCTACCGCGTACCCCCGGGGCCCCGTCCGATGCCGGACGGGGCCCCGCGCGTCTCCCGCCCGACCCGGCCGCCCTTCCCGCCCGCTCCGGCGGCCGCTCCGGCAGCGCTGGCGCCCGTCCCCGCCGCTTCGGGCGCAGCCGTGGTCGCCGGAGCAGCAACGGCTGCACCCGAAGCTCCCGGGTGTGTGGTGCAGGACTCAGCCGCTGAGCTGGGACCGACCGGCCGGCGGCCGGCCCGGGATGGGAGGATGAGGGCTCGGCAGTGCCGCCGGACCAGGCTCGGAGCCCGGCCGCCGTGTGCCCACACGCCGCCGCCGGTCCGTGCCCCGCCAGCTCACCGGGCCCCGGCCCATGCGGAAGGATCTTGAAGACCGTGGCTGACGCACCGACCATCCGGATTCCCGACGAGATCAAGCCCGCCGACGGGCGGTTCGGCTGCGGGCCGTCCAAGGTCCGTCCAGCGGCGGTGTCCGCACTCGCCGACGTGGCGACCAGCTACCTGGGCACCTCCCACCGGCAGAAGACGGTCCGCGACCAGGTGGCCCGGCTGCGCCGCGGCATCGCCGAGTTCTTCGCCCTGCCCGAGGGCTACGAGGTGGTCCTCGGCAACGGCGGCACCACCGCGTTCTGGGAGGTCGCGGCATTCGGCCTGATCCGCGACCGGGCGCAGTTCGCCAGCTTCGGCGAGTTCGGCGCCAAGTTCGCGAAGTCGGTCTCCGACGCGCCGTTCCTCGGCGAGCCGACCATCCGCAAGTCGGCGGCGGGCAGCGCGCCCACCCTGGTCGCGGAGGCCGGCGTGGACGTCTACGCCACCCCGCACAACGAGACCTCGACCGGCGTCGCGGTGCCGATCTCCCGGGTGCCCGGGGCGGACGAGGGCTCGCTGCTGCTGGTCGACGCCACCTCCGGCGCCGGCGGGCTGGAGGTCAACGTCGGCGAGACCGACGTCTACTACTTCGCCCCGCAGAAGTGCTTCGGCTCGGACGGCGGCCTCTGGCTGGCGCTGATGTCCCCGGCCGCGCTGGAGCGGGCCGCCGAGATCAAGTCGTCGGGCCGCTACATCCCGGCCTTCCTCGACCTGGTCACCGCGATCGACAACTCGCGGCTGGAGCAGACGTACAACACCCCGGCGCTGGCCACCATCTTCCTGGCCGCCGAGCAGACCGACTGGATGAACTCGCAGGGCGGGCTGGCCTGGGCGGCCAAGCGCACCGCGGAGAGCGCCGCCATCGTCTACGGCTGGGCCGAGCGTTCCGCGGTGGCCACCCCGTACGTGTCCGACCCGGCGCTGCGGTCCAACGTGGTCGCCACCATCGACTTCGCCGACGGGGTGGACGCCACCGCGATCGCCAAGGCGCTGCGCGCCAACGGCATCGTGGACACCGAGCCCTACCGCAAGCTGGGCCGCAACCAGCTGCGGGTGGCGCTCTTCCCGGCCGTGGAGCCGGCCGACGTGGAGGCGCTGACCGCGTCCATCGACTACGTGGTCGAGCGGCTCTAGCGCGTCCTTCACAGTCGGTGGTCGTCACCCCGGGTGGCGGCCACCGACTGTGATCATCGCCCCTGCTCATCCGCGACATGCGGGGTGTCGCATCCCCCACCCCGGCACGGAACCGCGTACCGTGGTGCGAGACGCCCGGGTGGCCGACTCGTGGCGTGCGGCCAGCGAAGCGGGACGGAGGCAACGCTAATGCGCCCAGTACGCTTCGTCGCCCTCTCCGAGGACGGCCAGGCCCTGGTGCTCGCCGACGAGGTCGGGCGACTGCTCGCCCTGCCCATCGACGAGCGCGTCGCCGGCGTGCTGCACGCCGAGCCCGGCGCGCCGCCGCTCACGGTGGCGCCGGCCGCTGCCGCCGACCCGGCACCGTCCCTGTCCCCGCGCGACATCCAGGCCCGGATCCGCTCCGGCGAGTCCGCCGAGGACGTCGCCCGGATCGCCGGCGTGCCGGTCGACCGGGTGCTGCGCTACGCCGGCCCGGTGCTGCAGGAGCGCGCGATGCTCGCCCAGCACGCCCGGCGCACCCGGCTCAAGGGCGCCGAGAAGCCGACCCCGCTGGCCGAGGTGGTCAACGGCCGGCTGGCCCAGCACGGCATCGACACCGAGAAGATCTCCTGGGACGCCTGGCGGCGCGACGACGGCACCTGGCGGATCGTCGCCACCTGGCCGTCGGGCAAGGCCACCGCGCAGGCCGTCTGGGACCTCGACAAGACCCGGCAGGCGGTCACCCCGCACGACGACATGGCGCAGTACCTCTGCGCCGAGCGTCCGACGCCGATCCTCGGCCAGGAGCCGGCGCCGGAGCGGGGCGGGCACGCGCTGCCCGGTCCGTCGCGCGGCGAGCCGAGCCGCGGTGGGCACGGCCTGCCGACGCCGGCCGAGCACGCCCGCCCCGGGCGGGACCCGATCCGGGCCGGGCGGGACGCCCTGCTCGCCTCGCTCGACCGGCCGCTCGGCGCGTCCTCCGGTCGCGGGCTCGACCCGCGCTCCCCGGCCGCGCTGGCCGGTTCGGAAGCGCCCCGGCAGCGGGCGGTCGGCGGGGGTGCCGCGGCGCTGCTCGGCGGCGGCCAGGGTTCGGCCTTCGACGACGACTCGGACGCGCCGAAGGAGGTGCCGGCCGTGCCGTCGCTGGCGGTGCTCCGGCCCCGTCGCACGGGTGCCGCGGCGGCCGCCGGCGGCGAGTCCACCGAGGCCGGTGGCAAGCCACGCAAGCGCCTGCCGAGCTGGGACGACGTGCTCTTCGGCAGCGGCCCGGCGGCCCGCGAGTCCTCCTGACCCGCGCTCGGCTCCGGCGGCCACCCGGTCGTCGGGGCCGACGCGAGGCACTCGAAGTGCCCCCGTGGCAGGGTGGGGCGTATGGACTACACGAACCTCGGCCGCACCGGCCTGTCCGTCAGCCGCCTCTGCCTCGGCACGATGAACTTCGGGCCGCAGACCAGCGAGCCGGACAGCTTCGCGATCATGGATCGGGCGCTCGACCACGGGATCAACTTCTTCGACACCGCCAACGTCTACGGCTGGCAGACCGGCGAGGGGATCACCGAGCAGATCATCGGGCGCTGGTTCGCCCAGGGCGGCGGTCGGCGGGAGAAGGTCGTGCTGGCCACCAAGGTCTACGGCAAGATGGGCGACTGGCCCAACGAGCGGGGGCTGTCCGCCCGGCACATCATCCGGGCCTGTGAGGGCTCGCTGCGCCGGCTGCAGACCGACACCATCGACCTCTACCAGATGCACCACATCTCCCGGACCACGCCGTGGGAGGAGATCTGGCAGGCGATGGAGACGCTGGTCGCGCAGGGCAAGGTGCTCTACGTCGGATCGTCCAACTTCGCCGGTTGGCACATCTCGGTGGCGCAGGAGGCGGCCGGGAAGCGCAACTTCCTCGGCCTCGTCTCCGAGCAGTGCATCTACAACCTGCTGACCCGGCACGTCGAGCTGGAGGTGGTGCCGGCCGCCCAGCACCACGGCCTCGGCATCATCCCGTGGTCGCCGCTGCACGGCGGGCTGCTCGCCGGGCTGCTCCGCAAGATGGCCGAGGGCGGCGCGGCGCGGGGCACCAGCGGCCGCTCGGCCGAGGCGCTGGCCGCGCACCGGCCGACCATCGAGGCGTACGAGAAGCTCTGCGCCGACCTGGGCCACGACCCGGCCGACGTGGCGCTGGGCTGGCTGCTCTCCCGGCCCGGGGTGACCGCCCCGATCATCGGCCCGCGCACCGTGGAGCAGCTCGACCGCTCGCTCGGCGCGCTCGACGTCCGCCTCGACGAGCCCACCCTGAACCGCCTCGACGAACTCTTCCCCCCGCTCGGCAACGGCGGCCCCGGCCCCGAAGCCTGGGCCGCCGTTGCCGAGCGGGGGGAAGAGTTCGTCGAGGCGGTTCAGGG
>NZ_QGSW01000378.1:0-8194 GCF_003176715.1 Micromonospora sp. S4605 | reverse complement strand
CGTCCCGCCGGCGCACCCGGTGAGCGGACCGCCGCACCCCGCGTACCCGGCACCGCCGGTCAGCGCTCCGCCGGCGCACCCGCGCCCGGTCGGCGGTACGCCCCTGCCGCCGCCACCGGTCAGCGCGCCGCCGCAGCCGCCCTACCCGCCCCGACCGCAGCCGGTCAGCGCGCCGCCCGGCCACCCGCACCAGGTGAGCGGGCCGCCGGTGGCGCCGCCGCCGGTGAGTGCTCCGCCGGTGCCGCCGTGGGGGATGACCGCCCCGCCGTGGGGCAGCATGACGCCGCCGCAACCGCTGGCCGCTCCGGTCGACGACTCCGACTCGGACGACTCCGACGACGCAGACGCGGACGAGGAGGACGACACACCGGCCTACGTGGACCTCGACCTGGATCAGCCACGACTCGAACCCGCACCGGAACCGACACCCGCGCCCGACCCGGCCAGGGACGCGCCGTCGGCGTACCAGCAGCAGCCGGCGTACCCGTCGACGCTGCCCGCGTACTCCATCGAGGAGCCGGAGTCCGGCGGTCGGAGCCGGACGACGACAGTCGTCGCGGTCGTCGCCGCGGTGGCGGCGGTGGCCGCAGTGGCCGGGGTGGGTGCGCTGGTGCTCGGCCGGGACGCGGCGCCGCCGGCCGACCCGGCACCGTCGGCCTCGGTCGCGGCGACCACGGCCGGCCCGCCCCCGACCGACCTGAAGCTCCGTGACGACACCGCCACCATCACGTTGACCTGGACCGACCCGTCGGACGGGGCGGTGCCGTTCATGGTGGCCGGCGGGCGGACCGGGCAGGCGCTGGGCGTGATGGCGTCGGTGGACCCCGGGCAGACCACCTACACGGTCAACGGGTTGAACTCCCGAGTGGACTACTGCTTCACCGTGCTGGCGGTCTACTCCACCGACTCGTTCGCCACGTCCGGGCAGGTCTGCACCGAGCGGGAGGGCGGCGCCTCGCCGCGCTGAGCGTCCACACCGGCCGTGCACGCTGGGTGTCCACAGCGGGACGGTGCGGGTTTCCCCGCCCTCGGCCGGGCCATATGATGGCACCCGGCTCAGGGGAGGGGTCGCCGTCGGGCGCGCCACCTGCCAGGACGACCAGGGGAGGCACCGGGCTGTGGCCACCATCGACGACGCCGTGCGCACCGACGCCGCTCGCCCCCGATCGCGGTTCCGGGGCAGCCTGGTCACCATCGCCACGGTGGCCGCGCTGCTGGCCGCCATGGGGCTGACAGTGCTCGGACTCGGCGCCGCCGACAACGCGGTGGCCAGCTACGACGCGAGTTCCTGGCTGTGGAGCGCCGCGCGCAGCGAGCTGGCCCGGGTCAACGGGGTCACCGCCCGGGTGGACACCCGGGTGGAGGTCCCGGCCGCCCGCCGGCACCCGATGCAGGTCACCCAGACCGACCGGCTGCTGATCCTGCGGGACCTGAACACCGGTCAGGTCAGCTCGCTGGACCTGGCCACCCTGCAGATCACCGCGACCACCCGTACCACCCCGGGCCTGGGCGTGAACGTCGCGTTGCACGAGGACGCGGCGTTCGTCGTGGACGCGGTGCAGGGTGTGGTCCGCCAGCTCGACCCGCGGTCGCTGGCCCCGGTCGGTGAGCCGGTGCGCTACCCGCCGGGCATCACCGGCGGGTCGTTCGACGGCGAGGGTCGGCTGTGGATCGCGGTGCCGAGCGAGGGCACGGTGTCGGCGATCACCGCGGCGACGCTGCCCTCCGTGCCCGCCTCGGCCGCCCCGGCCGGCGCCGGGTTGAGCCCGAAGCAGGTGGAGACGTACGACGTCGCCGAGGCCAGCCACGAACTGGTGGTCTCCACCCTGGACGACGGGGTCGCGGTGCTCGACCGCACGGCCGGCACGCTGGTCCGGGTGCAGCGCGGCGAGGTCCACACGACGCCGCTGCCGATGACCGCTCCCGGCACGCTGCCGACCCGCACCAGCGGCCCGGTGGTGCCGGTGACGGTGGCCGACGAGCGGAAGGTGCACGCGGTCGGCGCCGGCGGCGAGGTGCGGGCGTTCACCGTGCCGGGCACCGGTGACCGGCTCTCCCCCGCGGTGGCCTGGGCCAACCGGTTCTACTGCGCCGACGAGGCCACCGGCACCGTCTACTCCTTCGACGCCAACGGCCAACTGGTCGACACCATCCGCGGCAAGGCCACCGGGCCGCTGGAGCTGGAGGTCCGGGAGAACCACCTGTTCATCAACGCGCCCGACACCTCGACGGCGCGGGTGGTCGACGACAAGCACCAGGTGCGCGAGGTCGACAAGTACGCCAACGACGTGCTCGGCGGTGACCCGCCGCCGGCTCCCCCGCCGCCGCCTCCGCCGAAGAAGCCCAAGGTCGGCAAGCCGAGCGCGCCGCGCAGCGTCACCGCCGCCGCCGGCAACGCACAGGCCCGGGTGAGCTGGCGGCCGGCCGCGGCCAACGGCGCGCAGATCATCCGGTACGTGGTGGAGGGCGCCGGTCAGCGGCACGAGGTGGGCGCCAACCAGCGGGCCGTGGAGATCAAGGGCCTGACCAACGGTGAGACGTACCGGTTCTCGGTGCACGCGGTGAACGCCAAAGGCGCCGGCCCGGCGCGGACCAGCAACCCGGTCACCCCGACCGCGGCGGTGCCCGACCCGCCGGCCAGCGTCACCGCGCAGGAGCGGCCGGACGGCACGGTGCTGGTGCGCTGGCCGGCGGCGAACGGGCAGGGAAACACCATCGCGAAGTACGTGGTGACGGCCAGCTCGGCGGGCGCCAACGCCCCGGCGGGTGAGTCGCGCAAGACCGAGCTGGTGGTGCCGGCCGGCGAGCTGGAGTACGGCACCCAGTACGCGTTCACCGTGGTGTCGGTCAACGACAAGGGCGCCGGGTCGGCGGCGTCGCCGGTCAGCAACACGGTGGTGCCGTACGCGGCGCCGGGCCAGCCGGTCGGGCTGCGGGCGAGCACGGTGGCCAACCAGCCGGGCACGGTCGCGGTGCAGTGGTCGCCGGCCGAGGCGAACGGCCGGCCGGTGACGAAGTATCTGGTCGACGTGGGCGGGCGCAGCAGCGAGGTGACCGACACCCGGACCACGGTGAGCGGGCTGGGCAACGGCCAGAACGTGACGGTCAAGGTGAAGGCGGTCAACGAGGCCGGACCCGGCCCGGAGGCCACCGCGACCGCGCGGACGGTGGCCGAGCCGCGGGTCACGGTGACCGGCTCGTCGGCGACCGCCACCGCGGCGACGGTGACGTTCACGGTGGACGCCGGCGGCGGGCAGGCGTCCTGCTCGCTGAGCACGGCCGGCGAGCCGGCGAAGACCGGCCCGTGCTCCAGCATCACGATGAGCGGGCTGACCCCGGGCACGAAGTACACCTTCACGGTGACCGCGAGCAACGCCGCCGGCAAGGGCACCGCCACCCGCGCGCAGACCACCGACGCCCTCTACGGGATCGCTACCTGCAACAACGGCCCCGACGGCGACCAGCGCACGTACTGCAACAAGGACGTGGACGGCCGCAACGGCAACGAGATCTTCTCGGTCACCCGGCAGGACAACGACCGGCAGGTCGGCTGGGCGAAGCCGGGCACCCGGCTGAAGGCGTACTGCAAGAAGTCGTGCGACAACGTCGACTCGTGGATCTACAACAACCAGAAGCAGAGCACCTGGTGGGTGCAGGTCGAGTACAGCGGGAAGAACTACATCCCCTGGGCCTGGCTCAACCTGGAGGGCGGCGACAACATCAACGTCCTGCCGACCTGCTGACCCGCCCAGGCAAGGAGCACCACCCGTGAACACCCACGAGCCGCTCACCCAGCCGGAGGTGCAGGGCTTCGCCGCCCTCGCCGCCCGACTGGCCGAGAACGTCAACGCGGTCGTGCTGGGCAAGCCGCAGGTGGTCCGGCTGGCGCTGACCGCGCTGTTCGCCCAGGGGCACGTGCTGCTGGAGGACGTGCCCGGCGTCGGCAAGACCACCCTGGCCCGGGCCATCGCCGCGACGGTGAAGGGGCAGTGGCGACGGATCCAGTTCACCCCGGACCTGCTCCCCTCGGACGTGTCCGGGGTGACCATCTTCAACCAGGCCACCCGGGGCTTCGAGTTTCACCCGGGTCCGGTGTTCGCCAACATCGTCATCGCCGACGAGATCAACCGGGCCTCGCCGAAGACCCAGTCGGCGCTGCTGGAGGTGATGGAGGAACGCACCGTCACCGTGGACGGTGTCCGGCACCCGGTGCCGCAGCCGTTCCTGGTGGTCGCCACCCAGAACCCGGTCGAGATGGACGGCACCTACCGGCTGCCGGAGGCGCAGCTGGACCGCTTCCTGGTGAAGCTTTCCGTCGGCTACCCGGACGAGGCGGTCGAGGTGGAGGTGCTGCGCGGCGCGACGGTCCGCTCCCCCGAGGCGCTCACCGCGATCACCGACACCGCCACCGTCGGCGAGATGGTCAAGATGGCCCGCCGGGTGCACATCGCCGAGCCCCTTTACGCGTACGCGGTCCGGCTGGCCGCCGCGACCCGCAACCACCCGCAGGTGCGGGTCGGGGTCAGCCCCCGTGGTGTGATCGCGCTGACCCGGGCGGCGTGCGCGTACGCGCTGATCGACGGGCGCGGCTGGATCATGCCGGAGGACCTGAAGGCGCTGGCCGAGCCGGTCTTCGCGCACCGGCTGTTGCTCACCCCGGACGCCCAGGTGCGCGGCGTGACCGCCGCCGAGGTGCTGCGCCAGGCGGTCGCCTCGGTGCCGGTACCGCTGCCGTCCGGGCAGCCGGCCCCGGTGCAGGGCTGACCGGCGAGTCGGCGTGGGGATCACCGCCCGCGGGGTCGGGCTGCTCGTCGCCGCCGTGCTGCTGCTCGGGGTGGGGTTCCGCTTCGCGTACCCGGAGTTGACGCTGCTGGGCGCGGCGGCCGGTGCCGCGGTCGGCTACGCCGTGCTGACCGCGGCCTGGCGACCCCGGTTGGCGGTGGCCCGCAGCGCCGACCCGGACCGGGTGGCCCGGGGCGAGCCGGCGAGCATGACGGTGACCGTGCGCAACACCGGCCGGCTGCGAGCGGCGAGCCTGGTGGCCGAGGACCGGTGCGGGGACCGGGCGGTGCCGGTGCCGGTGCTGCGGCTGCGCCCCGGCCGGGACACCACCGTCCGCTACGACGTGCCGACCCGACGCCGGGGTGTGGTGCCGGTCGGCCCGCTGCGGGTGACCCGGCGCGACCCGCTCGGGCTGGTGTCGGTGGCCCGCCCCTACGGCGGCACCGTCCCGGTCTGGGTGCACCCGCGGATCCACCCGCTGCGCGCGGTGCCCACCGGGGCCGGGCGCAGCCTGGACGGCCGGGTGGACGCGGTGCCGCACGGCTCGATCACCTTCGACTCGCTGCGCGAGTACGTGGTCGGCGACGAGTTGCGCCGGGTGCACTGGCGCACCAGCGCCCGGGTGGGTGAGCTGATGGTGCGGGAGAACGTGGACACCAGCCTGCCCCGGATCGTGGTGCTGCTGGACAACCGGGCCGCCGCCCACCCGGACCGGGTCGACGGGGTGGCCGAGTCGTTCGAGTCGGGCTGCGAGGCGGCGGCGTCGATCGTGACCGCCGCGTTCCGGGAGGACCTGCCGGTGGTGCTGCTCTTCGTCGCCCCCGAACCGGACGCCACCGGACCGGACGCCGCCGGACCGGGGGCCGCCGGGGGCGGGTTCACCGGCGGCGGGCCGTTGGACCGGCTCGCCGCGGCGCAGCTCTCCACCGCCGACGACGCGCTGCGCGCCGCCGCGAACCGGCTGCGGCAGGACCGGCTCGGCGACACGCTGGTCTTCCTCACCGGCCCCGGCGGACGGGGCGACCTGGGGCACGTCGGCGCGCTGCGCGGCGCGTACCCCTCGGTGGTGGTCGGGGTGTTCGGCGCGCCGGAGCCCACCCCGGCGGGCGCCGCGGGGATGGTGGTGGTGGACGCGGCCGACGGGGCCGCGTTCGCCGCCGAGTGGGACGGGGTGCGCCGGTGGTGACCGTGACCGGGCGGCCGGCGTCCGACGCGGCCACCGACGCACTGCCGAAGCCCGACGGACCGGACCGGCCGGCCACCGCGCGCCTCGGCCGGATGCTGCGGGCCGTGCCGGTGCCGCTGGCCCTGATCACGATGATCGGGCTCGCCGGCGTGGTGCTCTGCCGGGTCTACGCCGGCGGGGTGCTGACCGGGCTGGTGCTCGGCGCCGCCGTCGGCTCCGTGCTGGTCAGCGTGGCCGCCCGGCGGCTGCCGTCGTGGCTGGTCGCGCCGATCTCGGTGCTGGCGATGGCCGGCTGGACGGCCTGGTCCCTGCGGTTCACCGCGACCCGGGCCGAGCTGCCCGGCGGGTTCGCCGAGGTGGCGGCCGACGCCGCGCGCAACGGCATCCCCCGGCTGCTGACCGCGATGATCCCGGTCGAACCGACCCCGGACACCGTGCTGGTGCCGCTGGTCGCGGCCTGGCTGGCCGGCCTCGCCGGCGCGGAGGTCGCGGTGCGGGCGGGCCGGGTGCTGCTCGGCTACCTGCCGCCGCTGCTGCTCTACGCGGGCGCGCTCTACGTGGTCGGGCCGAACGCCGATCCGGCGATCCGGCCGACGCTGGCCCTGGTCGCCGTGGCGGTGCTCGGCCTCGCCGTCTCGGCGCAGCCGAGCACGGCCGGCGGGGATCCGGCGGCCGGGCTCGCGCCGGCCGTCCGCACCGCCGTGCGGGCCCGGCTGGCCGCCGCGTCCGCCGCCGGGGTGGCCGTCGTGGTGGCGCTGGCCGCGCTGCTCGGCCCGCTGGTCGCCGCCCGGGTCCAGGACCGGCCGGTGGACCCGCGCCGGTACGTGGAA
Organism: Micromonospora sp. S4605; assembly: GCF_003176715.1. Classification (NCBI taxonomy): domain Bacteria; kingdom Bacillati; phylum Actinomycetota; class Actinomycetes; order Micromonosporales; family Micromonosporaceae; genus Micromonospora; species Micromonospora sp. S4605. The sequence continues at coordinate 1,396 of NZ_QGSW01000378.1, read as the reverse complement.
CCGCCGGAGGTGGAGACGCTCGACGAGAACCCGCTGATCCGCATCTCCGGCTGGGCGTTGAACCCGGAGCAGCAGCTGCTGGACGTTCGCACCGACCGACCGGCCGGCCCGACCGCGGCGCCCCCGCCGACCGGCGATCCCGCCGGGAACGGGGAGCCGGCCGGCGAGAGCCCGCTGCGGATCCGGCTGGCCGTGCTCAGCGACTACGACGGGGTCACCTGGCGGGTCGGCGCGACCTACCGCAACGCCGGCCGGATCCTGCCGGCGGCGGCGCCGGCCCCGGACAGCACGGTCGAGACGGTACGGCAGGAGATCACCGTCGCCGACCTGACCGGGCGGCTGCTGCCCGCCGTCGCCACCCCCCGCGAGGTCACCGGCGCGCGGGTCGCGTACGACCCGGCGACCGGGACGCTGATCCGGCCGGAGGGGCTCAGCCCGGGGCTGCGCTACACGGTGACCTCGGAGCGGGAACGGCCAGACGTGAACCTGCTGGCCACCGCGAACGTGCCGGCCGGCGACCAGGTGGCCCGGGTGCTGCGGGTCGCCGACGGCGTGCCCGAGCCGCTGCGCCGGCTGGCCACCCAGTTGGCCGAGGAGAACGGCGCCCCGTACGCCCGGGCCCTCGCCGTGGAGCAGTTCCTCGCCGAGCACTACCGGCTGGTGGCCGACGCACCCAGCGGGCACGCGTACCCGAACTTGAACTTCTTCCTCTTCGGCCCCCGCAACGGCGGCGGGCAACGCGGCACGTCCGAGCAGTTCGCCGCGGCCTTCGCGGTGCTGGGCCGGCTCACCGGACTGCCCACTCGGGTGGTGGTCGGCTTCGAGTCCACCGGCGACGGGCCGGTCCGCGCCGCCGACGCGTACGCCTGGCCGGAGGTGCTCTTCGAGGGCCTCGGTTGGGTGCCGTTCGACCCGCTGCCCCGCCCCGACCAGGAACCCCGGCCGGTCGAGGAGGACTTCCGCCCCCAGCCGGAGGACCCGCCGCCGTCGGAGGTGCCCGAGCCGCCCCTGGAGCCGACCGCCGAGCCGGAACCGGCGGCCGCACCGGGTCCGCCGGTGAATTCCGGTGGGGTACCGACGGCGGTGCTGGTCGGCGGCGGAGCCGGCGGTGTGCTGCTGCTGGTCGGTGCGCTGCTGCTCACTCTGCTGCTGATGCGGCGGTCGCTGACCCGGGCGCGGCTCGGGCGGGGCGACCCCGGCCAGCGCATCGCCGGCGCCTGGCGGGAGGTGACCGACGCGCTGCGCCTGGCCGGGCACCCGGTCGGCGGGGACCTCGCCGCCACCGAGGTCGCCGCCCGCGCCCACCGCGCCCTCGCCGCCTCCCGCCGCGCGGGACTCCCCGGGTCAGGCTGGGTGGACCCTGGCGCATCGCGGTCCGGCATCGCGGACCTGGGCG
>NZ_QGSW01000437.1:0-8237 GCF_003176715.1 Micromonospora sp. S4605 | reverse complement strand
CCCCGGACGCCCACCCGGCTCCACCAACCGCAGGCCGGCGCCCCGCCACGACGTCGGCAAAACGATCAAACGTGACCGGAGCATCACCGCACGTAAACGGCGCACGGGTTAAACGACAAGCTCAGGCTCGGCGACGGGTACGACCATCACACCCAAAGCCCTGTGGAAACGCACCGACAGACGGCTGTGGCGCAGGCTTCACGCGCTCTGACGGACGACCAAAGCGGCGAGCACGGGTCCGGCGCCCACCACAGTGACGGATCGCCTCGGCCCGACATGGCACGGTGCAGGCGTCAGTCAGGACTTATTCTTATTCGTCGATGTCGGGCTCCTCGTCGGCTGATTGTGCGGTGCGGCGGTACCGGGGATGGTCTTCGTCCATCTGTATTGCCGCGTGCAGGGCGACGGGGTAGCGGGCGCGGCCGGACCAGTACATGGTTTGGTGACAGAGTTGGGCGGTGGCGAACGCGAGCGCTTCGTGGGAGACTCGGTCGTTGAGGGCGATGGGGAAGATCTCGGTGGCGGTCATCGTGTATCACGGTTCGGACATCTCACTCTTGCGGCGTTCTTCTCGATTCTCGGAGATGACGGAGCGTTTCGCGTCCCACCGGGTGTATTTGGCGCCGAGTCGGCCCGAGTTTCCGCCGTCGTAATTACGGGGAACATTACACAGGAGCCATACCGGGGTGCCGAAGTCCGTCTCGATCTCGTACAGAGCGTTGGTCGTCTCACCCTCCTTTTCGCCGTCTCGTGTGCTGAGCACGCGCGTGTATGCGACCGGCGGAGGCACTCTGTCGTCGGCGATGTTGATGCGGATGATCGCGTCGGGGCGTTCATCCTCTTGGAGGCTGTAGCCGGGAAGCCAGTATTTGCTTTTGCCCGGGCCGGGGTGGCTGCTCTGCTTGCTGTTCTGCAATCCGTCCCAGATGCGTCGGGCACTGTCCTCGTCGACGGTGACGACGTAGGGTCGGCCGTCGAGCTCTTCAACGAGGTCCTCGAGGGCGCGTTCGATGACGGCACCGATGTCGTCCCAGCGCTGACGGTAGGACTTCTTGCCGCCGGCTCCTGCGGGTACTGGATGGCGTGGAACTGGTTCTGGGCCGAGCGGTAGGGCTGCCAGTGAGGAACGGCCGAGCTCCAGCCACGCAGTTGCCACACGTCGCCGCGTGCCGCTGGCGGGACCAACGCGGAGGCCGGCCCGCTTCTGATGCAGCGAGCCGGCCGGGCGTCTCCGAGGCCATCCCCGGGATGGATCAGGCAGGCACCGTCCCGTTGAGGTACGCGTTGATCTGGTCGATCTCCAGTGCGTTGAAGACCTCAGGCTGGGCGGCGGCCTGATTCGAGTTGATGATCCGCTTGAACAGGTTGTAGTGCGCCATCGACCGCAGCCCGATGACGCGGTTGGGGGTGACCAGGTAACCGGTGCCGCCGGTGCTCCAGATGAGGTACATCAGTCCATCCTTAGTGACAATTTCAGGGGGAGATCCGGGCGCCCCGGCGTACGGGGCACCCGTGAGAACCGACTCGGGGTTAACTCGCTGACCGTTCGGCTGGAAGATCTCAAGATGCAGGTGCGGGCCGGTGGAGTGGCCGGTGGATCCCACGTTGCCAATGTGCTGGCCGGCGGCGACCTGCACGCCCGCCCCGACTCTGGGAGCCTCCCGCATGTGCCCGTAGACACTCCGCCAACCATCGGCGTGCGTGATGGTGGCGTTGTGGCCAAGGCCGCTCGCGCTGTACGAGACGCTGGTTACGGTGCCCGCCGCGATCGAGCGGATCGGATAGCCGAGGATCCCCGAGTAGCTGTAGTCCGTGCCGTTGTGCATCCTGGACTCGCCAGTGATCGGATCTGTCCGCATCCCGTACGGAGACGTGATCGGGACCCATTTGTCGAATGGCCGGTTCCATCTCGGCGTCGCGCCGTACGCGGCTTCTGCGAGCCATGCCTCCGGAATGATGCCGGCCGCCAGCGTGGCGGTGACCAGGCCAAGCAGATGGCGACGGTCGATGCCACGCGACGCCGCCCCATCCCCCGGCGATGTTTCGTCGAATGTCTGCATTCGGCCCCTTGCTCACGACGAATGACGACCGGAAACAATCCGCACCGAGGAGATCACCGAAGGTGACTTCTGCTCAGATTCAGGTGGCCGCTGGTTCGGGACGGACTGACCAGCCCCTTCGGCGGTGAACCAGCGAGCCTGCGTCCATCTGGGATCTTGAATATTAAGGTATCTAACTCAATTGGTGTCAAGGCTCGGTTTTCGCCGGGCCGGTACGGTCCGAAACCGCGTGAGCCGGGTGCCCTACCGGCTGGCCATGCCCGTGCCGAAACCCGCCCGACAGGCGACCGTCGGCCTGCATGCGGTCACCTTCGATGACGACCCTGCCCTCCTCGGCGCCGTAGGCACCCGCCTCGACGGCCTCGTCGTCGCCGGATTCGGCGTCGGCCCCGTTCCCGAATCCCTCGTCGACACCCTCACCACCCTCGCGGAACGGATCCCCGTTGTCCTCACCTCCCGCACCCCCGCCGAGCCGACGCTCACCCACACCTACGGTTTCCCCGGCTCCGAGCAGGACCTCATCGCACGCGGCCTCATCCCCGCCGGCTGGCTGCACCCCTACAAGGCCCGCATTCTGCTACGCGCCCTCCTCAGCGGCGAAGCGAAGCCACAGGAGGTCGCCACAGCGATAGCCACCGCAGGCGGGTTCACTGAGCACACCGCTTGGTTCTTGTCGATGACCAGGCCGGCCCCCGGGTCGGCGCAGCTCGTCGTCCAGGATCCGGCGCAGATCGTCCTTGGCGGCCAGGTCGAGGTCCCCGGACAGCCTGATGGTGCAGACCTCTCCCGACCGGTCGACGTGATGCCGCCAGACGATCTCGGGCTCCACGGGGAGCACCTCCAGGCTCTCGGTTGCGCACATGCCATGCCGTCGACCCGGGCTTGAACGGGCCGGCCGATGCCGGCGCAGGCCACGCACGGGCACGCGACCGGGACCGGCTCGTACCTCCCTCGGGTTCGCGGGTTCGCCCTGGTGCGTCGACCCGGCTCCGTTCGCCAAACGACTCTCTCCTGCAGATACCGCGCGAAACGCCTCCAGTGCGGCGGTTACGAGGTGGACCAAGGCGGTGGCGAGTCCCAGCGCCACCACCAACAGACGGAGCGTGCCGGCCGCAGGCGGCCCGTTTTGGGCACGGGCCAGACCGGGGCGGACGGTGTTTGCCAGGTTCGGAAAGGGGAACGACGGCGGGGCCGACGAGGAGGTTTGTGATGAGCGGTGCCGTCGATCAGCCCACGCCACCCTTTCGCGGGCAGTCGCAGTCGAGGCCGGGGCTGGACGCGCGGATGGACCCGCCGCCTCGCAATCAGGCGCCCGCGTTGCGGGGGTCCGGGAAGCTCGGCGGTTGCGTCGCGCTGATAACCGGTGGGGACAGCGGTATCGGCGCCGCCGTGGCTGTCCTGTTCGCCCGGGAGGGCGCGGACGTGGCGATCGTCTGCCTGCCCGAAGAGCTTGAGGACGCGGACCGCGTGCGCGAGTTGGTGGGGCGCGAGGGGCGGCGATGCCTGGTGCTGACGGGGGACGTGAAGGACTCGTCGTTCTGCGACACGGCGGTGGAGCGCACCGTCGCGGAGTTCGGCAGGCTGAACATCCTGGTGAACAACGCGGCCGTCATGTTCCAGTACTCGTCGCTGTCCGACGTGTCCGACGGTGAACTCGACGAGTTGTTCCGGACCAATGTCTCGGGCTACTTCTACATGGCCCGCGCCGCGATGCGACACCTGCCGACGGGCGGGTGCATCGTCAACTGCGGCTCGGTGGCCGGCTTCGAGGGCAATCCGTCGCTGATCGGTTACGCCGAGACCAACGGCGCGATACACACGTTCACCAAGTCGCTGGCGACGGAGCTGGTCTCGCGGGGCATCCGGGTGAACTGTGTGGCGCCCGGGCCGGTGTGGACACCGCTGAACGCCTCCAGCCGCACTCCGGAGCAGTTGGCTGGGTACGGCGACGCAACCGACGGCGTGCCGCTGGGCCGGCCCGCCCAGCCCGAGGAGATCGCCCCTGCGTTCCTCTTCTTCGCGAGCAACGCGGACAGCAGCTACGTCACCGGTGAGACCTTGGCCTTGTTCGGTGGGCAGGTCCTCGCCCGCTGAGCAGGCCCGACACCGGACCTGCATGCCTCATCTCTACGGTCGAAGTCCTGCAACTGTCGGTCTCGACCGGGTAAGGAGTGCGCATCGTGCTTGACCTGGACCCGCCCTTGCGAGCGGTCCACCGGCCCGACGGATACCTTCGCTTGGAGGACCTGGGGGTGATCGGGGACGGCGCGACCGTGGCGCTCGTCGGAGTGGACGGCTCGATCCCCTGGCTGTGCCTGCCCCGGTTCGACGCCGACGCGGTCCTCGCCGGTCTGCTGGACAACCAGCGCGGCGGACACTTCACCGTCACCCCGCCGGACCTTCGCGAGGGACGCCAGTACTACCTCCCGGACACCGCCGTGCTCGTCACCGAACTACGCACGGACACCGGTCTGCTCCAGATCACCGACGCCATCGTCGTACGCCCCGGCAGCGACCTCACCGACGACGCGCCCGCCGGCCGCTGTGAACTCGTCCGCTCGGCGCGTGTCCTCAGCGGCACCATCCGACTGGACATCGACCTACGCCCCCGCGACGGCGGCCAGACCCGCGCCGCGCTCGACGGTGTGGAACTCCGCCCCTCCCGGTGTCCCGACCTGCGACTACACCTACGCGCCAACAGACCGCTGACCAGCCTGCCGGCCAGTTTCGACCTGCACGAAGGCGAACAGGTGGACCTGGTCCTCTCCTGGGGTCGGATCCACCGCCACCACCGCTTCGACGCCGAGGAGATGCTGGCGACGACGGCCGACGCATGGCGACGCTGGATGACCAACTTCGCCTACAGCGGGCCGCAAGAGCCGCTGGTCCGTCGCGCGGCGATCACCCTCAAACTGTGTGACGACTGGGTCAACGGCGCGATGGTCGCAGCACCCACGTCCTCACTGCCCGCACCGATCGGCGGCGTCCGCAACTGGGACTACCGCTACGCATGGATCCGCGACGCCTCATTCACCGTGTTCGCCATGCGCCGCATCGGATTCGCCAACGAAGCCGATGCCTTCCTCGGATGGGTACTCGACGCCTTCGAACAGACTCCGGAACCACGAATCATGTACACCCTCGACGGCCGGCCCGTGCCCGGGGAGGTCGAGGACCCAGGACTGAGCGGCTACCGCGGTTCCGCCCCCGTGCACTGGGGCAACGGCGCGGCCGACCAACGTCAGCACGACGTCTACGGAGAAGTACTCGACTGCGCCGACCAATGGGTACGCGCTGGCGGGGAGCTTCAGCCGGCCCTGTGGGCCAAACTCCGCGACCTCGCCCACGCCTCCGAGCAGGCATGGCAGGAACCGGACCAGGGAATCTGGGAAGTGCGGAACGACAGCCGAGTGCTCACCTACTCGACCGGCATGTGCCAGGTGGCGCTGGACCGGGCGGCAGGTCTCGGCGAACAGCTCGGACTGCCAGGGCCGACAGACCAGTGGCGCACGACGGCCGCAGCACTGACCCGACGCATCCTCGAACAGTCCTGGGACGACAAGGCCCAGACGCTCAGCGCCCACCTCCACGGCGGCGGCGCGCTCGACGCGAGCCTGCTGGCCCTGCCCCTGCGGAAGGTGATACCCGCCACCCACCCACGGATGATCGCCACCGCCTCCGCCATCGCCGCACGCCTGGACGCAGGAGATGGGCTGCTCTACCGCTACCTGCACGACCAGACGCCGGACGGCATCGAGGGCGACGAGGGCGCCTTCGTGCTGTGCAGCTTCTGGCTGGTCGACAACCTCGTCCATCAGGGCCGCCTCGATCAGGCGCACGACCTGTACGCGTCCCTGTGCGCGAGGACGAGCCCGCTCGGTCTGCTGGCTGAACAGATCGACCCCACGACGGGCGGCTTCATCGGCAACTTCCCGCAGGCGTTCAGCCACATCGGGATCATCGCCAGCGGCGTGAACCTGGCCCGAGCCGGGGAGACCGCATGACCCCCGCCCGCACCCAGACCCGATCGCGACGGGAGAAGGCGATGATCGAGGTCTGCCGAGTCATCCCCACCACGGCCGAACGGATCTTCGCTGTCCTGGCAAACGGCTGGAGCTACGCGAGCTGGGTCGTCGGCGCCGCCCACATGCGGGCCGTCGACGACGGCTGGCCCGCCGTGGGCACCCGAGTCCACCACCGGATCGGCCCATGGCCACTGCACATCGACGACCGGACGATGGTGCGCAGGATGGAACCCGAACGGCTGCTCGAACTCGACGCGCACGCCGGACCACTCGGCGTCGCCCGCGTCCGACTGACACTGGAACCACTATCACCCACCACCACCCGGATACGGATGGGCTGGACGACGGTCACGGGCCTCGCCCACCTCCTCCCGAAAGCCACCCTCGCCCCGATCATCCGCCGCCGCAACGCGGAAACCCTGCACCGCGTCGAGGACCTCGCCATGCACCGGCAACTCCCCGCCACATAGGCGTCGACAGGTGGATGGTGCTCGGCGCAGCCACCTCGTGGTTCGATCTCGGCGTCGGGGTCGCGCGCACGCTGTTCGCCACATACCGCACTGCGACGGGTCTTCATGACTACAGGCCGCTGCGCAGCTTCGTCGTCCGTGGGTAAGGGGTGCCGTTGATCGTCGGCGTCCAGTCGGGCACGTTCTCTAGCGCCACCTCGACGAGCTCGGGCGGGGTGACGACCCCGCACTGGGAGTTCGAGGCGGACGCGGGCCGGGTCAGCTCATCGACGTTCAGGGCCGACTCGGTCCCGTCGCTCTGTCGGATGACCGGGCCCCAGATGTTCACGGCGCCGACGGCCCATGCACCGTCCTCGTAGTCCCAGTGGACCGTCGCCTTCTTGATCCGCGCGGCACGGCTCTTCACCTTCGCGGTGAAGCCTTCCGGCTGCAGCGACGTGTAGGCGTGCACGAGGACCTGGGTGGTCGTCGCGACGTGGGTGATGCCCGTCGGGGCTCCTCCTGTCTGTCCTGGCCGGAGGACAGTCCCAGATGCTGCTCGGCCTGACCGTTGCCTCGTCGGGTAGCGGGACTCGGAGACCTCCGGCGTCCAGTCGGGCGCGTACGCCAGGGCCGCGTCGAGGATCGCCGGCGGGGTGACGGTGCGGTAGGAGCGCTCGGAGCCGTCGTCGGGGTGGCTGGTCTCGTTCAGGCGCTGGCGGGACTCCCGGCCGTCCTTGTTCAGGAACGGGCCGGTGACCTGGACGAAGTTGATCCGCCACGCGCCGTCCTCGAACGCCCAGTAGACCTCGGCCTCGGCGACGCGGGCAGTGCGCCCCTTCACCTCGATCGTGACGCCCTCGACGCGGAGCGTCGTGTACGCCTTCACGGTGACCTCGGTCGTGGTTTCGCCGACGGTGATCGTCACGCCTGTTCTCCTTGATACGGTCTGTCGATACAGCTTGCCCGGGAAGGCCCGATACTGCAGGCACGTGTCGGTAGGTCGGGAGGTGCTGTTCGGACTTATCGGCGATCCCACGGCCCGGCGTCGGCCCGTGCGGAGACACTTTCGGCGCAGACGTCGACGCCTCGTTAGTCTCCTCCCCCGGAACGCAGCCGGCACCACCCAGAACACGTCCCAGAGACTGTCGCGTGAGCACATGGACCCGTCGCTTTATCGTCCGAGCGGTGCGGACGCGCACCGACGAGTCGCCCGCCTGGGTCGCGACCGCGACGGATGCGGTCTGTCCGCGATTTCGCGGCAGACGGGGCTGGCCCGCACGGCGGCGGTGCGCTCGACGCGAGCCTGCTGGCCCTGTCCCTGCGGAAGGTGATACCCGCCACCTACCCACGGGTCGTCGCCACCGCCTCCGCCATCGCCGCACGCCTGGACGCAGGGGGCGGGCTGCTCTACCGCTACCTGCACGACCAGACGCCGGACGGCATCGAGGGCGACGAGGGCGCCTTCGTGCTGTGCAGCTTCTGGCTGGTCAACAATGCCTACCGAGCGGGAGACGTCTGGTTGCCAGACAGGTGGGCACGGCCCACGCGCCGCGATCGAACGGCTGGATCATCTCTAGACGAGTAGTTCCGATGTCAGGGGTCGATGTCTGGGTATGAAGAGAGGGCATCCAGGATCATGTTGTGACGCAAGACCTGGACACCCTCTTGACCGCACTGTACGTGAAGATCGACGACACCAT
>NZ_QGSW01000226.1:0-8321 GCF_003176715.1 Micromonospora sp. S4605 | reverse complement strand
CCGCACGCCGGGCCCGGTCAGCTCGGCCGTCCCGTCCGGCGCGGGGCGCGGCCGGGTCGTCCGGCCGGTCCGGGGTCGGGGCAGGCTGGCCAGCCGGTCGGCCCGGTCCAGCTGGCGCCGCCCCGGCGTCGCCCCGACCCGCGCCGGTTCGGCGTCGGCCGGCGCGGGCAGCGGGGACGGCTCGGCGGTGACCAGGTCGGCGGGCAGGAGCACCACGGCGGTCAGCCCGGTGGGGTCGGCGGAGCGCAGCCGCACCCGGACCCCGTGCCGGGCGGCGAGGCGGGCCACCACGAACAGGCCGAGCCGGGCGGTCTCGGTGGGATCGAACTCCGGCGAGCGGGCCAGCCGCCGGTTCGCGTCCTCGATCGCCGCAGCCGACATGCCCAGCCCGCGGTCGGTGATCTCGATGGCGTAGCCCTTGGCCACCCGCTCCCCGGTCACCTCCACCCGGCTGTCCGGCGGGGAGAACGCGGTGGCGTTCTCGATCAGCTCGGCGAGCAGGTGGATCACGTCACCCACCGCCCGGCCGAGGGTGCCGGCGGGCTGCACGGTGGTGATCTCGACGCGGTCGTACGACTCGACCTCGGAGATCGCGCCGCGGATCAGGTCGACCATGGCGACCGGGTTGCGCCAGCCCCGGCCCGGCGCCGCGCCGGCCAGGATGACCAGGTCCTCGGCGTGCCGGCGCAGCCGGGTGGCGAGGTGGTCGACCCGGAACAGCTCGGCCAGCTCGTCCGGGTCCTCGGTGTGCCGCTCCATCCGGTCGAGCAGGGCGAGCTGCCGGTGCACCAGCCCCTGGCTGCGCCGGGCGATGTTCAGGAAGACCTCGTTCAGGCCGCGGCGCAGGGTCACCTCGTCCACCGCTGCCCGCACCGCCGTCCGCTGCACCTCGTTGAAGGCCCGGCCCACCTGGCCGATCTCGTCCGCGCCGTACTCCAGCGGGGGCGCCTCCCGGGCCACGTCCACCTGCTCGCCCCGGCGCAGCCGGGCCACCACGTCCGGCAGCCGGTGCTCGGCCATCTCCAGCGCGGCCGTGCGTACGCCGGTCAGCCGTTGCGCGAGGGAACGACCGACCCGTAGCGCCACCACCACCGCGACCACGACGGCGGTCAGGCCCAGCAGGCCGGCGGCGGCGAGCCGGACCAGGACCCGCACCGCCAGCGGCACGGACCGCTCGGCCAGGCCGTCGGCCTGGGCCAGCTCGAAGTCGCGCAGCGCCTGCTGGACGGCCTCGTAGCTGGCCTGCCACGCCGGCCCGTCGACCGGCGGGCGGGCGGACCGGTCGGCGGCCAGCAGCGTGTCCTGCATGGCGCGGAGCCGGCCGAACGCCTCCTGCTCGGTGAGCCGCTGGTAGCCGGCGCGGTCGGCGTCGGGCAGGTCCGCCACCGCGGTCTCGGCCAGGAACCGCTGGTTGCCGATGGTCTGCACCAGCTGGGCGTGCTCGCCGTCGGCGAACCGGCCGGCGGCCAGCGCGCCGGCCAGCAGCGCGTCGGTCTGGCCGAGCAGCTCGCGGGAGCGGCCGAGCGCGGTGACAGCCAGCGCCTGGCGGTTGAGTTGCTGGTCGGGCAGGGTCGCCATGGCGGCGAAGGTCTGGAAGGCCGACGAGATCATCCCGCTGTAGAGGTTGAGCGCGCCGACCCGGTCGACCTCCCGCCGGTCGATGAACCCGCGGCCGAGCGGCAACCCCTCCAGGGCGGTGACCAGCTGGTCCAGTCGGGCGTCGAGGTGGTCGCCGGCGGCGTCCCGCAGGTCGTCGCCGGCGATCCGCCGGCGCAGCTCCGCCACCGCCCGGTCGGTACGCGCCCGCTGCTCGGCCAGCGCCGGCAGCGGCTCGGACCCGGCGAGCTGGATCACCGAGAGGCGGCGTTCCCGCTGCAACTCGGCCACCACGGCCTCGCCGGGGCGACCCAGGTCGTAGAGGAGGGTCCGGGCGGAGAGCAGGTCGAGCGCGGGCCCGAAGGTGAGCGTGGTGGCGAAGATCCAGAGCGCCAGCAGCGCGGTGACCGGGACGACGACCAGCGCGGTCAGCTTGGACCGGATCGGCCAGTCGCGGGTGTTCAATCAGACCTCGCCCGGAAGGATGGCGGCAGGGGCAACCGACGCCGGCCGGGTGGCTTCCGGCCGGCCGGGGCCCGGCCGCGGCGCCGGCAGGGCGCCTTCGGCAGGATACGTAATCCGCGCCCGAAGCACTACCGTCCGTCGCGCCCTCCACCGTGGACCCGGACGGACGACGAGCGCCCCGCCGGTCGGCCGGCGGGGCGCTCGGAGAACGGACGGGATCAGAGGTTGGCGGCGAGGCCGAGCCCCTCGGCGACCCGCCGACCGTAGTCGGAGTCGCACTGGCTGAAGTGCCAGACCATCTTCTCCTGGATGTGCTTGTCGCACTGGGCCAGGTTGGTGACCAGGTTGAGGATCAGGTCGTCCCGCTCCCAGTCGGCCATCTCGCGGTAGCGGCGGCCGGCCTGCGAGTAGTTGTTCTGCCGCTCGATCGGGGCCTTCATGATCTGCCCCGAGACGAACGGGCGGTACTCGCGGTAGGACTCGTCGGCCTCCTGGAGCCCGGCGACCGAGGACGGCTCGAAGTTGACGTGCGGGTTGGCGCCGCGGTTGTCCACCCCGTACGACATCGAGCCACCGGTCTGGTTGGTGCTGACCACCACGTCCTCGCGCGGCCGGTTGATCGGCAGCTGGAGGTAGTTCGGGCCGACCCGGTAGCGCTGGGTGTCCGAGTAGGAGAAGGTCCGCCCGACCAGCATCTTGTCGTCGGAGAAGTCGATCCCGTCGACCAGCACGCCGGTGCCGAAGGCGATCTGCTCGTTCTCGTTGTGGTGGTCGGTGATGTTGCGGTTGAGCGTCATCATGCCGACCGGCAGGTAGGGGAAGTCCTCCTCGGGCCAGATCTTGGTGTCGTCGAGCGGGTCGAAGTCCAGCTCCGGGTGCTCGTCGTCGCTCATGATCTGCACGTTGAGTTCCCAGCGCGGGTAGTCGCCGCGCTCGATCGCGTCGTAGAGGTCCTTGGAGGCGTGGCCCAGGTCGGTGGCCTGGATGGCGTTCGCCTCGGCCTGGGTCAGGTTGTGCTCGCCCTGCTGGGACAGCCAGTGGAACTTGACCAGCACGCCCTCGCCCTCGGCGTTGACGAAACGGTAGGTGTTCACCCCGGAGCCGCGCATGGTCCGGTAGTTGCGCGGGATGCCGTACGGCGAGAAGAGCCAGGTCAGCATGTGCATCGACTCGGGCGTGTTCGACATGAAGTCGAAGATCCGGTTCGGCTCCTGCCGGAAGGTCACCGGGTCCGGCTTGAGCGCGTGGATCACGTCCGGGAACTTGATCGCGTCGCGGATGAAGAAGACCTGGAGGTTGTTGCCCACCATGTCCCAGTTGCCGTCCTCGGTGCGGAACTTCACCGCGAAGCCGCGCGGGTCGCGGGCCGCCTCGGAGGAGTCCCGGCCGCCGATGACGGTGGAGAACCGGATGGTGACCGGCGTCTTCTTGCCCTTGGTCTGGAAGAGCTTGGCCCGGGTGTACGTCGACGCCGGCTGGTCGCCGATGGTCCCGTACGCCTCGAACTCGCCGTGCGCGACGAAGCCGCGGGCGTGCACCACCCGCTCCGGGATCCGCTCCCGGTCGAAGTGGCTGATCTTTTCCAGGAAGTGGTAGTTCTCCAGCGTCGCCGGGCCGCGTGAACCGACCGTCCGCTGCTGCTGGTTGTTGTGCACCGGGTGGCCCTGGCGGGTGGTGAGGATCGGCCTGCTGGCCTGCGGGTCGCTCATCGCTCTCCTCCTGATCGGTGTCGCGGCGTGCCCTCGGACGTCGTCGCCGTCGCTCGGGGCGGATTGCTGGCAGTCGGGGGCGGCGGGGCGCTCGGGGTCGATCCGACCGGCCTCACCCAGCCAAGCGCGTTTTCTGGAATGAGTCAAGTTTTGGCGAATCGTCACTCTGTGTGACTTGTCATGTCCGCGCGGGGGCGTGCCGACACGCCGGGATCTCGCCGGATCGGTCAGGAAAGTGCCGCGCAACGGGATTGGCGATCAGTGAGCCGAGGGAATACCACCGGGCGAAGGAGGAGGCCATGTCGCCCACGCAGGTAATCGTCACAGTCCTCGTCGTCCTGGTGATCGTGGCGCTGGTCGCGGTCGCCCTGGTGGCCGGCCGGCGCCGAGCGCTGCGGCGCCGCTTCGGCCCGGAGTACGACCGGGTGGTCGCCGAGCGGGACAGCCGTACCGCCGCCGAGCGGGAACTGCGGGACCGGGAGCGCCGGCACGCCGAGCTCACCCTCACCCCGCTCCCCGCCGAGTCCCGGGCCCGGTACGCGGCCGCCTGGGAGGAACTCCAGGTGCGTTTCGTCGACTCGCCGGGCGAGACGGTGGGCGACGCGGACGAACTTCTCACCCGACTCGTCGCCGAACGTGGCTACCCCACCGGCGACTTCTCCGACCAGCTCGCCCACCTCTCCGTCGAGCACGCCCGGACGCTCACCCGGTACCGGGACGCGCACGAGATCCACCTGCGCAACTCCCGCGGTGAGGCCAGCACCGAGGAGCTGCGGCAGGCCGTGGTGCACTACCGGGCCCTCTTCGCCGAACTGCTCGGCGAGGAGCCGGTCGCGCCCCGGCCGCCCGAGCAGCGTCAACCGGACACCCCGCACGACGTCACGAACCGCTGAGGAGACCACCATGCGCCAGGAAGAGCAGCGGGTGAGCACGGAGCACCCCGAGGCCGTCCGGTCCACGCCGGTGCCGGTTCCGCCGACCGAGGACCGGGCCGACCGGGCCGACCGGGCCGACGTGCCGGAGGACGTGCTCTCCGACCGCGGCACCTTCGACGACCCGACGGTCGCCGGCGAGCGCGCCGAGGACCGTACCGCCGACCGGCCGGCCGGCTCCCGCGACGCCGACCGGCGGGCCGACGCGACCGGGGCGGCGACGTCGGCCGACGACGACCGGACCGGGTTCCACGAACCGGGCCCGGTGCCGACCGCGTTCGGGGCCACCAGCGTGGGGGGCGCGGTCGCCGCGTCCGCCCTGGCCAGCCCGCGCCCGGAGGACGAGCCGGACCCCCGCACGGAGTGGACCGCGCGCCCGGGCGACGGCGCCGCCGACGGCCCGCGCGAGGGGCGGCGGGCCGACCCGACGGCCGAGTTCCACGGCCCGCGCGGCGCCGCGGAACAGCGGCCCGGCGGTGACCCCGAGGAACCGTCCGGCACCCGGACCGTGCTGCCGCCGGACGCCACCGAGGGGGCCCCGGAGCGGCGCGCGGACCTGACGGACGGGACCGGGGCCGCCGGGTACGGCAGCGCCACGCCGGCCATGGTCGACCCGGACACCACGAGCCCGCAGGCCGCCACGGTCGGCGGGCAACCCGCCACCACGGTGCCCGCCGAGCCCGCCACCCTTTTCGAGGCGGACGTCGCGCAGCGGTTCCGGGACCGCTGGCGGGACATCCAGCTGCGCTTCGTGGACGACCCGAGGGCGGCCGCCGGCGAGGCGCAGGCACTGGTGGACGAGGCCATCCAGGCCCTCGCCTCGGCGCTGTCGGCGCAGAAGAGCCGGCTCGGCGCGTGGCAGGACGCCGGCTCGACGGACACCGAGCAGCTGCGGATGGCGGTCCGCCAGTACCGCGACTTCCTGGACCGGGTCCTCGGCCGCTGACCGGCCACCGCGGCGCCCTCGGCCGATTCCGGTCGAGGGCGTCCGGGTGTCCGGCGGCCCGACGCGTACCAGGCGTGAAACTTCGCACCCGGGGTAGATGGGGGCGCGCGCGTACGACCGGAGCGGGACGGCGGACGAGGGGTGACGGGGATGGACGGCGGCGGCCTCCGGCTGAACATGAACGTCCTGGACTACGGCATCCTGGCGCTCTACTTCGTCACCGTGCTCGGGGTCGGCTTCGCCGCCCGCCGGGCGATCCGGACCAGCGTCGACTTCTTCCTCTCCGGCCGTTCGCTGCCCGCCTGGGTGACCGGCCTCGCCTTCGTCTCGGCCAACCTCGGGGCGTTGGAGATCATCGGGATGGCGGCCAACGGCGCCCAGTACGGCGCGATGACCCTGCACTACTACTGGATCGGCGCCGTGCCGGCGATGGTCTTCCTCGGCATCGTGATGATGCCTTTCTACTACGGCTCCAAGGTCCGCAGCGTGCCCGAGTACCTGCGGCTGCGCTTCAACCGCCCGACCCACCTGCTGAACGCGCTCAGCTTCGCGGTGGCCCAGGTGCTGATCGCCGGGGTCAACCTGTACGCGCTGGCGCTGATCATGCAGGCGCTGCTCGGCTGGCCGCTCTGGGTGGCCATCGTGGTCGGCGCGCTGATCGTGCTGGCCTACATCACGGTGGGCGGACTCTCCGGGGCGATCTACAACGAGGTGCTCCAGTTCTTCGTGATCGTCGCCGGCCTGCTGCCGATCACCATCCTCGGCCTGGTGAAGGTGGCGGGGTGTCCGGGCTGATGGACGCGGTGCGCGACTCCAAGCTCGGCGAGGCCGGGCTGCACACCTGGCAGGACACCGGCACCACCGCCAACCCGCTGGGCGCGCACTGGATCGGCATCGTCTTCGGCCTCGGCTTCGTGCTCTCGTTCGGCTACTGGACGACCAACTTCGCCGAGGTGCAGCGCGCCCTGTCGGCCAAGAACATGAGCGCCGCCCGGCGGACGCCGATCATCGCCGCCTACCCGAAGCTGCTGATCCCGGTGGTCACCGTGATCCCCGGCCTGGTCGCCCTGGTCACCGTGCAGGGGCTGGGCGCGGAGAGCGGCGACCTGGTCTACAACAACGCCATCCCGCTGCTGATGCGTGACCTGCTCCCCAACGGCGTGCTCGGCGTCGCGGTGACCGGCCTGGTCGCCTCGTTCATGGCCGGCATGGCGGCCAACGTCAGCGGCTTCAACACCGTCTTCACCTACGACATCTGGCAGTCGTACATCCGCCGGGACCGGCCCGACGAGTACTACATCCGGATCGGCCGCTGGGCGACCGTCGCCGGCGTGCTGATCGGCATCGGCACCGCCTTCATCGCGGCCGGCTTCAGCAACATCATGAACTACATCCAGGCGCTCTTCTCGCTGTTCAACGCGCCGCTGTTCGCCACCTTCATCATCGGCATGTTCTGGAAGCGGATGACCGCCGCGGCCGGTTTCCTCTCCCTGCTCCTGGGCACCCTGGCCGCCCTGGCCACCTACCTGCTCTACAAGGGCGGGGTGGTGCACTTCAACTCCGACCTGGAGGAGAGCTTCTGGGGTGCCGGCATCGCGTTCGTGACGGTGGCGGTGGTCGCCGCGATCGTCACCCCGCTCACCAGCCCGCGGCGGGACGAGGACCTGCGCGGCCTGGTGTACGGCACCGGCGGGATCGATCTGAAGGGCGACGTGCTCACCGGGGACGCGGTCTGGTGGCGCTCCCCCGTCGTCCTCGGCGTGATCGTCCTGGTCTTCTCCCTCCTCCTCTACGTGCCGTTCTTCTAGGAAGGGTGCTCGGCCATGGCCATGGACAACCTCAACCCGCACGGGCACGACCACATGGTGGCGGCCACCGAGGAGGCCCGTCGCCGGTCCGCCGCCGCCCGACTGTTCGACATCCGCCGGGTGATCGGTGGGCTGTTCACGGCGTACGGGGTGATCGTCACGCTGGTCGGCGTCTTCGACGGTGCCGCCGCGATGGAGAAGGCCGAGGGAGTGCGGATCAACCTCTGGGCCGGCCTCGGCATGCTCGTGTTCGGGGTGCTGATGCTGCTCTGGCAGTGGCGCAACCCGGCCGAGCCGCCCGAGTCGCCGGCGGAGAAGCGACCCTCCTGAACCGGACGTACCGCCCAGCCCGGGCCGGACGACCGCGTCCCGGCGGGCATGTCACCCGCCTCCCGGGGTAGGCCAGGGGGATCAGGGAACGCGCCTGGGACAGGAGGGCAGCGACATGACGGACCGTGACCGTGACCGCCCGCTGGAGGAGAGCCCGGAAGTGGCCGCGGCGGTGGAGGACGACACCGGCGTCCCGCAGCTGATGACCGGGGGCGGCGCCGACCGGGACAATCCCACCTTCGTGGGGCCCGGTGACCGCGGCGAGCGGAGCGCCGGCGAGAACCTGATCGGTGACCCGTACGCCGCCGGCACCGGCGCGACCGGGACCGGCACCGGCGCCGCCCCGGACAACATCCGCACCGGCGGCGAGCAGCCGTGGGACCCGGAGGACCTGGTGATGGCCCGGGGCCAGGACATGACCCCGGAGAACCTGGAGAAGGCCCGCCGTGACCTCGCCGAACTGGGCCGCGCCTCGACGCGCACCGGCAGGCGCGGCCGGTGCCGCCGCCGCTGGTCGTGCCGGCCCACGCCCCGC
>NZ_QGSW01000434.1:0-8369 GCF_003176715.1 Micromonospora sp. S4605 | reverse complement strand
GTGGTGGATGGTGCGGGTGATGATGGGTGGAGCGGGAACCGGGCCGCAGCCCGCATGATGTAGGTCGGCCGTACGAACGACAGGAGTGAGGTACCGGTGGACCCGCTCGACCGCATCGACGAACTGATCGCCATGGTGGAGACGGCCCGTTCCGTCCCGATGTCGCGCAACAACTGCATGGTCGACCGGGGTGAGATGATCGCGGCACTCGAGGAGTTGCGCGCCGAACTTCCCGCCGACCTGCGCCGGGCGGCCGCCCTCCTGGAGGAGCGGGACAAGATCATGGAGGCCGGCAAGCGCGAGGCCGACCGGATCATCAGCGAGGGTGAGGCGGAACACGCCCGCCTGGTCTCGGTGAACGAGATCACCGTCTCCGCCGAGCACGAGGGCGCCCGGATCATCGCCGAGGCCCGCGCCGAGGCGCAGCGGCTGCGCGAGGAGGTCGACGACTACGTCGACACCGCGCTGGCCAACTTCGAGCAGTTCCTCACCCGGGCGTTGGCCTCGATCGAGCGCGGGCGCGACAAGATGCACGCGCTGCGAGAGATCGGCACCTTCGCCGGCGACGAGGCGGAGCGCCCGCTACCCTTCTGACCGGCACCACAGCAGCCGGCAGGGGCGGCGCGGGCGTCGCCCCCGGTTCGACGGTTCGGCGGTCGCCCAGGTAACCTCGTTTGTCGGCCTCTCACCGGCCGGAGTCTGACTATGCCCAAACACACGCCTTCACCACTCAACCCCAGGTCGCCGCTGGTCCTCGACACGAGGGAGCTGCCGCGCCGGCCTGGTGCGTTGCGTACGGTCAAGCGGGTGGTGCCGGCACCGGCGGACCTCGGCGTGGAGTTGATCGGCGTGCCGGAGGGCGCGGACCTCGACCTCGACCTGAGGTTGGAGTCGGTGTCCGAGGGCGTGCTCGTCTCGGGCACCGTCAGCGGTCCCGTCCGGGGCGAGTGCGGGCGCTGCCTGCGCGAGATCAACGACTCGGTGGTCGTGCGGATCCAGGAGCTGTACGCGTACGAGAACAGCACCACGGACACCACGACCGACGAGGACGAGGTGGGCCGGATGCAGGGAGACCTGATCGACCTGGAGCCGGCGCTGCGGGACGCGGTGGTGCTCACACTGCCGACCAACCCGCGCTGCCGGGAGGACTGCCCAGGCTTGTGCCCCGAGTGCGGGGTGCACCGGGACGAGCTGCCGGCCGACCACAGTCACCAGCAGATCGACCCGCGTTGGGCGGGCCTGTCGCAACTGACCCGTAAAGAGGAGTAAGAACCGTGGCCGTCCCCAAGCGCAAGATGTCGCGCAGCAACACCCGGTCCCGCCGGGCGCAGTGGAAGACCGCGGCGGTCGCGACCGTGGCCTGCCCGCAGTGCAAGTCCGCGAAGCTGCCGCACGCCGCCTGCTCCGTCTGCGGCACCTACAACGGCCGTCAGGTCCTCGAGGTCTGACCGGACGCCGAGTGACGCCCCCGACCCCGGGTCGGGCGGCGCGCGCGCCCTGGCGAACGCCCGGTGCCCCGGCTCCCACGAACGCCGGCCGGCCTGCTCCGGCCGGCGTTCCGGCGGAGCCGGGCATCGCGCGGATCGCCGTTGACCTCCTCGGCGGGGACGACGCTCCCGCCGTCGTGGTTGACGGCGCTCTGCGGGCCGTACGCGCCGACCCCGACCTGCACCTGCTGCTCGTCGGCCCGGCCGAGGCCGCCGGCGAGTTGATCGCCGCACTCGACCCGGCGCAGCGTGCCCGGGTCGCCGTCCGACCGGTCCGCGCGGCCGTCGGCATGGCCGACCATCCCAGCGCCGCCCGCGCGCACAGCACCGTCCGGGCCGCCGTCACCGCCGTCCGCGACGGTGCCGCCGACGCGCTGGTCTCCGCCGGCTCGACCGGCGCCACCGTCACCGCCGCCGCGCTCGGCCTCGGCCGCTGGTCGGACGTCCGCCAGCCGGCCCTGGTCGCCACCCTTCCGGCGGTCGCCGGCCCGGTCGTGCTGCTCGACGTCGGCGGCTCGCTGGACCCGCGCCCGGCCACCCTCGCCCGGCACGCCATGCTCGGCGCCGCCTACGCGGCGGTCGCGCACGCCGTCGCCGAGCCCCGGGTCGGGCTGCTCTCCGTCGGCACCGAGGCGGGCAAGGGCGACCGCCTCCGCCGGCACGCCGACCCGCTGCTGGCCGCCGAGCCGCTACCCTGCGGCGGCCGCTACGTCGGCCTCGTCGAGGGCTTCGACGTCTCCCTCGGCACCCGCGCCGACGTGGTGGTCACCGACGGGTTCACCGGTAACGTGCTGCTCAAGGCGATCGAGGGCGCGTACGCGATGGCCGGCGGACCACCGGCCGGCGGCGGGGCGCCGCGGGCGGCCGCCCTGCTCGGGGTGGCCGGGACCGTGGTCGTGTGCCACGGCGCCGCCCGGGCCGACGACGTGGCCTCCGGCATCGCGCTCGCCGCCCACCTGTGGCGGCGGGGCGCCGCCGACCTGGTCTGCACGCTGCTCGACGCCGCGGCGGACCGCATCGACCGCACCACCGACACCGAGGTACGCACACTATGACCAACGACAAGCGGCGGCGGGCGTCCGTCGGTCACCTGGAGGCGGCGTTCGGCGTCACGCTGGACCCGGAACTGCTGGAACGGGCGCTGACCCACCGCTCGTACGCGTACGAGAACGGCGGCCTGCCCACCAACGAGCGGCTGGAGTTCCTCGGCGACTCGGTGCTCGGCGTGGTGATCACCACGGCGCTCTTCCACAACCACCCCGACCTGCCCGAGGGCCAGCTGGCCAAGCTGCGGGCCAGCGTGGTGAACATGCGCGCGCTGGCCGACGTGGCCCGCGGACTGGGCCCGGACGGGCTCGGCGCCTACCTCCTGCTCGGCAAGGGCGAGGAGACCACCGGCGGCCGGGACAAGGCCAGCATCCTGGCCGACACGCTCGAGGCGCTGCTCGGCGCGATCTACCTCCAGTACGGCCTGGACACCGCCGCCGCGGTGATCCACAAGCTGTTCGACCCGCTGATGGCCGAGTCGGCCGGGCGGGGCGCGGCGCTGGACTGGAAGACCAGCCTGCAGGAGCTGACCGCGTCGCGCGGGCTGGGCGTGCCGGAGTACCGCATCGAGGGCACCGGACCGGACCACCTGAAGACCTTCACCGCGTGGGTGGTGGTGGCCGGCAACCGCTACGGCGGCGCCGAGGGGCGGAGCAAGAAGGAGGCCGAGCAGCGGGCCGCCGAGTCGGCCTGGCGGACGCTGACCGAGCAGGCGGAGCAGGAGCAGGCGGCGCGGCAGCGGGCGGCTGCCGCCGCCGAGCTGGCTGAGGCCGCCGAGGCCGCCGACGCGGCTCCGGGCACCGCCGACACCGCGTCCGGCGCGGCCGGGACGGGCGCCCGCCGTGCCTGAGCTGCCCGAGGTGGAGACGGTCCGGCAGGGCCTGGCCCAGTGGGTCACCGGCCGGCGGATCGCCTCGGTCGAGGTGCGCCACCCGCGTGCGGTGCGCCGGCACGCCCCCGGCGGCGCGCACTTCGCCGACGTGCTGGCCGGGCGGACCGTGCTCGACGTCCGCCGCCGCGGCAAGTACCTCTGGCTCCCGCTGGACAGCGGGGACGCGGTGATCGGGCACCTCGGCATGTCCGGGCAGCTGCTGCTGCAGCCCGCCGACGCGCCCGACGAGACCCACCTGCGGATCCGGTTCCGGTTCGCCGACGACGGCCCCGAGCTGCGCTTCGTCGACCAGCGCACGTTCGGCGGGCTGTCCGTCTCGGCCGGCGGGGCGGAGCTGCCGGCGGAGATCGCGCACATCGCCCGGGACCCGATGGACCCGCAGTTCTCCGACGCCGAGTTCGTCGCCGCGCTGCGTCGGAGACGTACCGAGGTGAAGCGGGCGCTGCTGGACCAGACCCTGCTCTCCGGGGTGGGCAACATCTACGCCGACGAGGCGCTCTGGCGGGCCCGCCTGCACGGCGCCCGGCCCACCGACGCGCTCACCCGGCCGGCCGCGCTGCGGCTGCTCGGGCACGTCCGGGACGTGCTCGGTGAGGCCATCAAGGAGGGTGGGACCAGCTTCGACGCCCTGTATGTCAACGTCAACGGCGAGAGCGGCTACTTCGACCGGGCGCTGAACGTCTACGGCCGCGAGGGCCTGCCCTGCCGCCGGTGCGGCGCGCCGATCCGCCGCGAGGCGTTCATGAACCGGTCGTCGTTCAGTTGCCCGCGCTGCCAGCCCCGCCCTCGGGGGTCGCTTCGGGGATGACCCCGAGCCGGATCCGGGTCGCCGTCGGCGCGTCGCCCCGGACCGGTCCGGGAAGGATCCGGTGTGGCGTACGGCTGCACCCGCTCGGCGCGGTCGCGACGCCCGGTGTGGGCGCGCACAGGTTCCGGGCCGGACCGGGGCCGTTCCCTGATGTCCCGACCCCGTCGCGCCCATAGCGTCAGCTCCGTTGACAGGGGGTTGACGTGACAGGGGGACCCGTGATGGGGGCAAGACCGGTGACGGTGCGGTTGGCACGCTGGAGCGCGGAGCATCCGTGGCGCGCCATCGCGATGTGGGTGGTGTTCGTGGCGGTGTGCTTCGTCGGGGGCAGCGCCGCCGGGCTCAACGAGGCCACCTCGGCCGACCAGGCCATCGGTGAGTCCGGCCGGGCCGGCGTGATCGTGGAGGCCGGCAACTTCGACGACCCGGCGACGGAGAACATCCTCATCACCCCGCGCGGCGGCACCCTGGACCAGACCGCCGCGAAGGCGGCGGCCGACGACGCGGCGGCCCGGCTGCGCTCGGTGACCGGGGTCGCCTCCGTCGGGGAGCCGGTGCCGGCCCGGGACGGCTCCGCGGTGCTGCTGCCGATCACCATGTCCGGCGACCCGGAGACCGCCGCCGACCGGGTGCAGCCGCTGCGCGACGCCACCGCCCAGGTGCAGGACGGGCACCCGCAGCTGCGGATCGAGCAGGTCGGCGGTCCGTCGATCAACAAGGCGCTGGACGACACGCTCGGCAAGGACTTCAAGCGCGCCGAACTGCTCAGCCTGCCGGTGACCCTGGCCATCCTGATCATCGCGTTCGGCGCGTTGATCGCCGCCGGCGTGCCGGTGCTGCTGGCGCTCTCCTCGGTGGCCGCCGCGATGGGGCTCTCCACCCTCGCCTCGCACCTGGTGCCCGCGACCGACACGACGGCCAGCGTGATCCTGCTGATCGGCATGGCGGTCGGGGTGGACTACTCGCTGTTCTACGTGCGGCGCGAGCGGGAGGAGCGGGCCAAGGGTCGGTCGGGCCTGGACGCGGTGGAGATCGCCGCGGAGACCTCCGGGCACGCCGTGGTGGTCTCCGGCTTCGCCGTGATCATCTCGATGGCCGGGCTGCTGCTCGCCGGTGACGTGGTCTTCTCCTCCCTCGCGGTGGGCTCGATCCTGGTGGTCGCGGTCGCGGTGACCGGCTCGCTGACCGTGCTGCCGGCGCTGCTGGCCAAGCTCGGGCGCTGGGTCGACCGGCCCCGGGTGCCGCTGCTGTGGCGGCTGACCGCGCCGCGTACCGGGCGGCACGGCGAGCCCGCCAGGCCCCGGTTCTGGCCGGCCGTGCTGAAGCCCGCGCTGCGTGCTCCGGTGGCCACCCTGGTGATCTCGGTGGGGCTGCTGCTCGCCCTCGCCGTGCCCGCGCTGGGCATGAAGCTGAAGTTCCCCGGCATGGAGGACGTGCCGCGCAGTACGGCGGCGATGCAGGCGTACGACCGGCTCACCGCGGCCTTCCCGAGCAACGGCACCAGCCACACCGTGGCGGTCCGGGCGCCGGCCGCCGAGGCCGACCGGGTGTCGGCGGCGTTGACCGGGCTGGCCGCCCGGGCGTCGGCCGACCCGCTCTTCGCGCCGACCGAGGCGGACGGCCCGAAGATCCGGGTCTCGGACGACGGGCGGGTGTCGGTGCTGACCGTCGCCACCCCGTACACCAGCCGGGACGCCGAGGCCGGGCAGTCGCTGGACCGGCTCCGCGACGACCTCGTCCCGGCCGCGCTCGGCGGGGTTCCCGGCGTGCAGTACGCGGTCGGTGGCGACATCGCCGCCAGCGAGGACTACGCGCAGCACGTCCGGGACAAGCTGCCGATCGTGGTGGGCTTCGTGCTGGTGCTGACCTTCCTGGTGATGGTGCTGACCTTCCGCTCGGTGGTGATCGCGCTCAGCTCGATCCTGCTCAACCTGCTCTCCGCCGGCGCCGCGTACGGCCTGCTGGTGCTGGTCTTCCAGGGTGACTGGGCCGAGGGCCTGCTCGGCTTCACCTCGATGGGCGCGATCGTGGCCTGGCTGCCGCTTTTCCTGTTCGTGGTGCTCTTCGGGCTCTCGATGGACTACCACGTCTTCGTGGTCAGCCGGATCCGCGAGGGGATCCGGGCCGGCATGCCCAACCGGGAGGCGGTGGCGTACGGCATCACCTCGTCGGCCGGGGTGGTGACCAGCGCGGCGATCGTGATGGTCGGCGTCTTCTCGATCTTCGCGACGCTGAGCATGATCGATTTCAAGCAGCTCGGGATCGGCCTGGCGGCGGCGATCCTGCTGGACGCCACGATCATCCGCGCGGTGGTGCTCCCGGCGCTGATGACCATGCTCGGGGACGCCAACTGGTGGGCGCCGCGCTTCCTGCGCCCGCGCGCCGCGGCGGCCCCGACCGAACCGCCGGCGCCCGCGCCGGAACTGGTCGGCGTCCGCTGACCGACCCCGCTCCAGGGCCGGACCGCACCACGCGGTCCGGCCCGGCCGCGCCGACAGCTCCGCCCGACCCGGGCCGCGCGGTCCGGCCTGGCATTCAGCGCGACGGCTGCTCGGCACGACCGCCGCTCGGCACGACGCCGGTCAGCGCGAGGGCGGTCAGCGCGACCCCGCCCGGCGCGACCATCGGTCAGCAGGACGGCCGCCCAGCGCGAACCGGTCAGAGCACCGGGCAGGCGACCCGCCAGGCGTCGAGGTCACGGTCCTTGCGGATCGAGGCGAAGCCGTAGCCGACCGTCTCCACGCAGAAGTCCTCGGTCGTGCCGGTGTACTCGACGTGGAAGACCGGCTTGCCGGCCTCGGCGAACGGCAGCAGCTTCGCGCACCGGCGCAGCCGTACGCACTCCTCGTCCACCGCGAAGTCGAAGTCCGGCGCCAGCGCGGTCAGCTGCTCGGTGTTGCCGAGCAGGCCGGGGGAGAGGTCCAGCGCGCGGGCCAGCTCGGCCAGCCGGCGGTTGAACAGCAGCGCGTCGTCGAAGTCCAGCGGGAAACCGGACCGGTGCGCGTAGCCGTCGGCGTCGGCCAGCGCCACCGCGTCGAACCCCTTGCCCCGGCAGAGCCGGAACCGGTCGGCCAGCACCGGCCGCAGCGTGTCCCACTGCCGGACGTCCAGCCAGCGGCTCTCCGGGCGGCGGGACGCGGTGCCGCGCACCCGCGCCGGGAAGCGGTCCGCGTCCGGATCGGTGGGCAGGACCGACCCGACGTGCACCTGGCAGACCAGCCGACGGTCCCGGGAGCGCAGCTCGGCGGTCTGCGCCGCGGTGGTGGCCACCGGGTCGAGCAGGAAGACGTCCGCGTCCACCCCCGGGTCCAGCGCCCCGGTCAGCTGCCACTGCCACTGCCAGCGGCGGACCGACTCGGCCGGCCAGGTGGTCGGCGCGCCGGGCCGGGCCAGCTCGACCCGGCAGGCGTACAGCGGGACCGCCAGCGCGAGCGCCAGGCAGGCAAGCAGCGCCCGGCGCAGGGCGCGCCCGACGGCGCGCGTACGCGGCCGGATCCGCATCGGCAGCTCCCGGGTCGCGGGCGGCATCCCACCGCCCGAGCCGGTACGCCCTGTCCGGCGTACCTCACCCGGTCAAACGAGCACGGACCCGACCACGATTCGCAGCCGGTCAGCGCGGCGCGGCGAAGACCTGCGTCCAGTACGGCCCGTTGCTGCTGGCCACGCCCACGCCGATCTCGGTGAAGGCGCAGTTCAGGATGTTGGCCCGGTGACCGGAGCTGTTCATCCAGGCGTCCATCACCGCGGCCGGGGTCTTCTGGTTCCAGGCGACGTTCTCGCCGTAGGTGCGCCAGGAGTAGCCGACCCGGTCCAGCCGGTCGCCGGCGTCGCTGCCGTCGCTGCCGGTGTGCGACATGTTCCGGTGGTCGGCCTGGTCCTGGCTGTGCCGCTGGGCCGCGGTCATCAGCTTGTCGTCGATGCTCAGCGCGCCGCAGCCGGCCTTCGCCCGCTCCGCGTTGACCAGGTTGACCACCTCGCGGGCCTGGCTGCTGACGCTGCCGCCCGGGGCGACACCGGCGCCGCCGGCCGGCGCGGTGCTGCGCTCGGGGCTCCGGCGCGAGGGCGCCGTGGTCCGGGCGGGCGCCGGCTTGGGCTTGGTGGCCTTCGTCGGAGACGTGTCTCTTATTACACATCT
>NZ_QGSW01000374.1:0-8475 GCF_003176715.1 Micromonospora sp. S4605 | reverse complement strand
CCGCCGGGCGCGGTCGCCGCCGTGCGCCGCCGCAGCAGCAGTACGACGACGACGGCGACGACCAGCAGGCCGACCACCCCGCCGACGACCAGCAGCCAGGGGAAGCCTCCGGCGTCGTCGTCATCGGTGGCGGCGGCGGACGGTCGGGGCGGCGCCTCGGCGACGGCGCGCAACTCGGCCGGCTTGTTCTGGTTGCTGCCGACCTGCCAGCTGACCGATCGTCCGTTGACCGTGCCGTTGGTCTCGCGTACCGGGCCGGGGAAGGTCACCGAAATTTCGAACGACATCAGCCGGAGGAAATCCTGCTGACTCTGTGGATGTTGTTCGGCGATTTTGCCGCCGTATTTCTTCGGGTCGAGCGGCAGGGTGAACCGGTAGAGATCGCCGTCGCGGACCAGTTTCACGCTCTCGCTGTTGAAATCGCTCAGCGGGGTGTTCTGATAGGTGATCTGGAAACCGAACACCCGGCCGTCCTCGTAGCGGGTCTCCGCACCGGGCGGCAGCGCCGGGATGTTCTGCCGCAGCTCGGCGAAGCCGGCCTCGACCGTCCGGTTCCCGCTGGTGAGCACGGTCTTTCGGGCCGTCAGCAGGAGCTGGCCGCTCACCGTGTCGTCGGCGTTGACAGCCAGCCCCATGTTCAGTTCCATGCAGCCGCTCAATACGGCCAGGAGAGCGAGACACCCCGCGAGCCGGAGCGCTCTGCCGCGGACGAGTCCCGTCATCATGCGCACAGTGTGTGTGATCGGGATCACGGTCAGCAGTCAGCGATCAGTCACAACGAAGTCGCCGATCTTACCGGCCCGTTGTCACGTTCGGCTGAGGCCCGCGACGGGCCGAATCGATAATCTGAAAGGTTGGCCGTCGTGCGGCAATTTCCTCGGCCGGCCGAGGCGGTCGACGCGGTCCGACGGGCCCGGTCGACGCGGTCCGACGGGCCCGGCCGGTGGCGGCCCGGCGCTGGCCGGCGCGGCACCGGCGAGGACCCGGCCGACGGTGGGAGAGCGGGCTTGCGGGACTAATCCTGGATATGTAGTGTCCAGATTATGCGAATGTCCGAGGGCGTCGAGTGGGCCCTGCACAGCTGTCTCAACCTGACCTGGCTGGAGCCGGGCCAGGCGGTGTCGGCCGCCCGCCTGGCCGCCTTCTACCGGCTGCCCACGGCGTACCTGAACAAGCAGTTGCAGGCACTGGTGCGGGCCGGGATCGTCACCTCCACTCCGGGCCCGCGCGGCGGGTTCCGGCTGGCCCGGCCGCCGGAGGCGGTCAGCGTGCTGGACGTGGTGGTGGCGATCGAGGGCGCGGAGGAGGCGTTCCGCTGCGAACAGATCCTCCGGGCCGGCCCGGGTGGCCGGGCCGACGTCGACTACCGCCAGGTCTGCCTCGTCTCACAGGCCATGCGCCGGGCCGACCTCGCCTGGCGGCGCGAGCTGGCCGGGCAGACGCTCGCCGACCTGCGCGCCGCCGTGGCGCAGCGCTACCCGGACACCCCCGCCAACACCCGGGAGCGGTTCGCCGCCCCGCTGTCCTGATCCACCGTCCCTGTCCAGAGAGGCACCACCATGACCGCACCCGTACACGTCCAGGCCACCGACGCCACCGTCCTCGCCGACGGGCCGACCAGCCTGATCACCCTGCTCGCCGACGCCGGCGCCACCGCGGGCGCGCTCACCGCCAACCGGGCCACGCTGCACCGCGGTTCGCCCGGCGCGCCACCGCATCTGCACACCCGCGCGGCCGAGGCGTTCTTCGTCCTCGACGGGGTGCTCGACGTGCTGGTCGGCGAGGAGATCCGTACCCTGCGCAAGGGCGACTTCCTGCTCGTCCCCGCGCACACCCCGCACGCCTTCGCGCCGGCCCGCGACGAGGCGGCCGACGTGCTGGTGGTCTTCACTCCGGGCATCGACCGGTTCGACTACTACCGGCTGCTGGAACGGGTCTACCGGGGCGAGGCCGACCCGGCGGAGATCGGCGCCAGCGGCGAGCGGTTCGACAACCACTACGTGGACAGCCCGCTCTGGCGGGCCCGCGCCTGACCGGGTGACCGGCGGCGTCCCGCGCCGCCGGTCTGCCGAGCGGCCGGTCCCCGGGCTACCCTGCGGCATGATCTCGATCTCTGCTGTGCTGCTGGTGGATCGGGACGGGCGCGTGCTGCCGCAGTTGCGCCGGGCAGGACGACGTGGTGCTCGGCGAGGGGGCGGCGATCCTGTTCCTGCCGGCCGAGGAGGTCCTCGACGGTCGGCCGTTCACCCCGGGCACCGCCGAGGTGCTGGCCCGGTTCCTCGGCTCACCGGAGCACACCCGGCTGACCGCGCTCGCCGCTGCCGGCCGGGCCGGTCAGGCACCTGCTGACGGTCGGCGCGGGCAGTCTCCCGCCGGCGGCTGACGGGTCAGCGGCCCGGGGCCGCGCCGGTCGGTGAGCTGGCGGTCGGCGGCTGCCAGTCGGCGTACCGGGCCATGCCGCGCAGTGCGGTGCCGGCCGGGGTCAGCCGGATCAGGGCGTTGCGCAGCGCGAGCGCCGCCGGGTGGCGCAGCTGCTGACCGAACCGGCCGGTCCGGGCCGCCGCCCGGGCGACGGCCTGGCTGCGTGGCCGCCGCTGCCGGTCGTACGCGGTCAACGCCGCCGGCACGTCGACGGTGCCCGCGCAGAGCGCGCCGAGCGTCACCGCGTCCTCGATCGCCTGGCACGCGCCCTGCCCGAGGTTCGGGGTCATCGCGTGCGCCGCGTCGCCGAGCAGCGCGACCCGCCCCCGCACGTACGACGGCAGCGGCGTGCCGAGGTGCAGGATGTCGTTGCGCAGCACCGCCTCCGGCGGGGTGGCGGCGAGCAGGGCCGGGATCGGGTCGTGCCAGGAGCCGAAGCGCTTTCGGACGGCGGCCAGCTCGTCCGGGGCGTGCCCGCCGGGCGGGGCGGTGACCGCGCCGTACCAGTAGACCCGCCCCTCGCCGAGGGGCACCATGCCGAACTCGGCGGCCGGTCCCCAACTGATCGCCGCCGGCACCGGAGCCGGGAAGGGGATCGCCGCCCGCCAGGCCGTCGAGCCCGCGTAGACCGGCGCCGGGGTCGCGGGCCAGAGCCGGGCGCGCAGCACGCTGTGCAGGCCGTCGGCCCCGACCACCAGGTCGGCCCGGAGCGTGGCCGACTCGCCGTGCCGCCGGTAGCGCACCTCGCCGGTGTCCGGGTCCACGTCGTCCACCTCGGCGCCGGTCCGCAGCGCCGCGGCCGGCAGCGCGTCGGCCAGGATCCGGTGCAGGTCGGCGCGGTGGATGCCGAGCGCGGTGGTGCCCAGCACCCGGGCCATCTCGTCGGCGTCCAACCGGGACAGCCAGCGCCCGCCCGCGGTGCGGATCCCGCCGGGGGCCTGCTGCCCCCGGGCGCGGACCACCGGCCCGAGCCCGAGCGCGTCCAGCCCGCGCAGCGCGTTCGCCATCAGGGTGAGCCCGGCACCGACCTCGCGCAGCTCGGGGGCGCGCTCCAGCACGGTGACCTGCCAGCCGACCCGGTGCAGGGCCAGTGCCGCGGCCAGGCCGCCGATCCCGCCACCGACCACGACCGCGCGCGCCGCGTCCATCACACCCGCCTCCTTCTACGTCTGTAGAAGTGCATACTACATCCGTAGAAGCGAGCCGAGGAGGGCCATGGCACGGGCGGAACGGGTGGCGTCGCTGGCCGACGCGGCGATCGAGCTGCTCGCCGAGGGTGGCATGCGGGCGCTGACCCACCGGGCGGTCGACGCCCGGGCCGGGGTGCCGCTCGGCACCACCTCCGCCTACCTGCGGACCCGCCGGGCGCTGATCGAGGCGGTCGTGCAGCGGTTGGCCGACCTCGACCGGGCCGACCTGGTCGCCCAGCGGCTGCCGACCGACCAGCCGCCGCCGCGGCCGGCGCCGCCGCTGACCCCGGACGACCTCGACCGGCTGGCCGCCGGCGTGGCAGAGGTGCTGGACCGCTGGCTCACCGTCGGCCGCAGCCGCACCCTGGCCCGGTACGCCTGCCTGCTGGAGGCGGTGCACCGGCCGGAGCTGCGGCCGATCCTCGAGCACGGCACCGGCCTGCGGGTCCAGGCCCGCGACCTGCTCGCCCGGGCCGGCGCGCCCGACCCGCGCCGGCAAGGTGACCAACTGGTCGCGTTCGTCGACGGGCTGCTCTTCGACCGGCTCGTCGGTGCCGGCGCGCTGAGCGCCCCGCCGCCGGGCAGCCCGGCCAGCCGGGCCGACCTCGCGTCGGCCGTACGCACCCTGCTGCGCGCCGCCACCAGTCCGGTCTGACGCCGGCGCGCTGGCGGAGCCGGATCGGGCACCGGTCCGGCCTGACGCCGGCGCGCTGCGGAAGCCGGATCCGGGTGGGCCGGATCAGTTGCCGGTCGCGGCGCCGATCCGGTGTTCGCTCGGGCTCACCCCGTGCACCCGCCGGAAGGCGGCGCTGAGCGCGAACGGGCTGCCGTAACCGACCCGGCGGGCGACCGCGCCGACCGTGGCGTCCGGTTCGCGCAGCAGGTCGGCGGCGAGCGCCAGCCGCCACCCGGTGAGGAAGGTCATCGGCGGCTCACCGACCAGCTCGGTGAAGCGCCGGGCCAGCGCCGCCCGGGAGACGCCCACCTCGGCGGCGAGCGCGGCGACCGTCCACGGCCGGGCAGGGTCCTCCTGCAACAGCCGCAGGGCCGGGCCGACCACCGGGTCACCGGCGGCGGCGTACCAGGCCGGGGCGGTGCCGGGCCGGGCGAACCAGGTGCGCAGCGCGGCGATCAACAGCAGGTCGAGCAGCCGGTCGAGGACCGCCTCCTGACCGGGCGCGTCCCGGGCCATCTCCTCGGCCAGCAGCGGCACCAGCGGGCTGCGCCAGTCGTCGCCGGTGACCACCAGCAGCGCCGGCAGGGCGGTGAGCAGCCGCCGGCTCAGCTCGCCGGGCAGCTGGTAGGTGCCGGTCAACATCACCGTCGAGCCGTCCGGGCCGGTGCCCCAGGTGCGTACGCCCAGCCCGGGCGTGGCGGTCAGCGGCTCGCCGCGCAGCGTGGTGCAGCGCTGGCCGGGGTGGATCACCACCTGTGGCGGGGTCGCCGGGTCGTCGGCGACGGTGTACGCGTCCGGCCCGCGCAGCACCGCCACGTCGCCGGGGCCCAGCCGGGCCGGCTCGCCGTCGTCCGGCACCACCCAGGCGGCGCCGCGCACCAGCGCCACCACGGTCAGCGGCGCGCGGTCCTCGATCCGCAGCGCGAACGGCGGGTCCAGCACCGAGCGGAGCAGGAACGCGCCCCGCGCCCGGGCCCCGTCCAGCAACCCGGTCAGCCCGTCCACGCCCGGATCATAGCCACCCGGGGGACCGCCTCAGCGTCGGCCGTCGAGCCAGGCGACGGCCTCACCGCGGGTGTCGGCGGGCACCTCGTGGGCGCCGGCGAACTCGCGGTAGGTCACGTCGTAGCCGAGGCCGTGCAACCGGGGGACCAGGCGGCGGCTGCACATGTCGACCGGCAGGACCGGGTCGTCGGCGCCGTGCGAGACGAACACCCGGGGCCGCCCGTGGGTGACCTGCGGCGCCGCGAAACCGGGGGAGAAGGCCACCACCGCGTCGACCAGGTCGCCGTTGGTCAGGCCCAGCGAGAGGGCGTACGAGGCGCCGTCGGAGAACCCGCCGACCGCCACCCGGTCGACCGGGTAGCCGGCGAAGGCGGTGGCCAGCAGTCCGTCGATCCGCCGTACGTCCGGCCCGAACCCCTCGACGATCAGGTCCCAGGTGCTCGACTCGGCCTGCGGGGCGACCAGCAGCAGGCGGTGCTCGTCGGCGAGCGGGAGCAGCAGGTCCAGCCCCTGCCGGGCCGAGCCGCCGGCCCCGTGCAGGAGCAGCACCAGCCGGTACGGCGACCCGTCGACCGGCTCCGGGGCGTACACCATGGCCAGCTGCCCGCCGTGCGGGTCGGTCAGCGACGCCAGCCCGGCGGCGGCCAGCGCGGTGGGCGGGGCCGGCCGCGCGGTCAGCCGGCCGTGCCGGGGGTTCTCCTCCGGCTGCCGGTGCGGCGGCGCGGGTTCGGCCACGAGATCATCTCTCCAGTCCTGGCGGGCGTGCGCCCGCTTACCCCACTGACCGGCGGCTAACCTCGCGGCCGCCGCGCCGGCCGTTCGCCCGGCAGCCGTGGCCGGTACCGGCTCAGCCGCTGGCCCGGCGAACCAGCCGGGACGGGAACACGGTCTCCGGCGGTGCCGGCCGGCCGGCCAGCGCGGCGGTCGCCGCGGCCGTGGCGATCTGCGCCACCGGGTGGGTCGCCGTGGTCAGCGCGGGAGTGGTCATCGCGGCGAGCGGGATGTCGTCGAA
Organism: Micromonospora sp. S4605; assembly: GCF_003176715.1. Taxonomy (NCBI): domain Bacteria; kingdom Bacillati; phylum Actinomycetota; class Actinomycetes; order Micromonosporales; family Micromonosporaceae; genus Micromonospora; species Micromonospora sp. S4605. The sequence continues at coordinate 2,171 of NZ_QGSW01000374.1, read as the reverse complement.
GCCGGTCACGGCCACGTCCCCGGGCACCCCGACGCCAGCGCCGCGCAGCCGGTCGATCACCCCGAGCGCGGTGGCGTCGCTGATCCCGACGATCGCGTCCGTGTCCGGCCAGCGCGCCAGCACCTCGCCGGCCGCCGCCCGCCCCCGGCGCGCGGTGAAATCGCCCGGCACCAGCCGCACCGGCAGCCCCGCGTCGCTCATCACCTGCCGGTACGCCCCGACCGACCGGCCGGCGCAGGACAGCCAGCGCGGACCGGTCACCATCGCGATGCGCCGCCGCCCGGTGGCGTACAGGTGCCGGACCGTGGCCGCCGTGCCGCCGCCGTTGTCCACGTCGAACGAGGGCACCAGGGTGGAGCCGATGCCGATCGAGGCCACCCGGCCGCGCAGCGCCCGGGGGATCGCGGCGAGCATCGCCTCGGTGGTGTTGACCAGGACCAGCCCGCCCACGCTGCGGTCCTCGGCCAGCCGGCGCAGCCCGGCCGGTTCGCGGGTCGGCAGCCAGTGCAGCGCCACCCCCAACCCGTACGGCGTGCAGACCCGGGCCGCCGCGCCGACCACCCGGTCGACGTACGGGTCGTCGAGGACTGTCGCGTCGGCGCCCCCCACCACGACCACCAGCCGCACCCCGCTGCCCCGGACCAGCGCCCGGGCGGCCGGGTTCGGCACGTATCCGAGCCGGTCGGCGGCGGCGGTGACCCGGTCCCGGGTGACCGGTGCGGCGTACCCGGTGCCGGCGAGCACCCGCGAGGCGGTGGCCCGGGATACCCCGGCCGCGGCGGCGACGTCCTCGAGGGTCGGTGGTCGGCGTGCCGTCGTCATCGCTGTCCTCCCCGTTGTCGCCGCCCGCCGGCGGTGCCCGTCCGCATCATCCCGCGCCGCGGGCGGAAACGGTAAGGGGTGGGACCGGGTTGTGGTGAGAACGCTCTCAGGTGTGCGATCAAGGGGAAGTGCATCCGCCGGAAGGAAACCCCTCGTGAGTCCCGCCGCCGCCCCACCCGCCGCACCGGCCCCGGCCGTACCCCGGTCGGTGCTCGCCGCCCGCACCGGCGTGGCCGTGGTCTTCGCCCTCAACGGTCTGGCCGTCGCCACCTGGTTCGGCCGGGTGCCGGCGGTCCGCGAGGCGCTCGGGCTCACCGCCGGCCGGCTCGGGCTGCTGCTGCTCGCGCTCTCCGCCGGGGCGCTGCTCGCCATGCCCACCGCCGGCCTGGTGGCCCAGCGCCTCGGCACGGCCCGCACGGTGGCCGCCTCCACCCTGCTCGTCGCGGCCGGCCTGACCCTGGCCGGGGCGGCGGCCAGCCTCGCCGGGTCGCTGGTCGGGGTAGCGGTCGGCCTCTTCGCGCTCGGCTACGGCTCCGGCACCTGCGACGTGGCGATGAACGTCGAGGGCGCGGCCGTGGAACGGCGGCTCGGGCGTACCGTCATGCCGCGTTTCCACGCGGCGTGGAGCCTCGGCTCGGTGGCCGGCGCGGCGCTCGGCGCCGGGGCCGCCCGCCTCGGTGTGCCGGTCGCCGCCCACCTGGCCGCGCTGGCGGCGGTGGTGCTGGTCGGCACGGTGCTGGCCGCCCGGTCGTTCCTGCCGGTGACGGAGAGCGCGGCCGCCCCCGCTCCGGCCAGCCGCCGGCGGGACCTGCTGGCCGCCTGGCGGGAGCCGCGCACCCTGCTGGTCGGCCTGCTGGTGCTGGTGATGGCGTTCGCCGAGGGCAGCGCCAACGACTGGCTGGCGGTCGCCTTCGTGGACGGTCACGGCCTCAGCGAGGCGGCCGGTGCGGCGGTCTTCGGCGTCTTCGTGGTCGGCATGACGCTGGGCCGTACGGTCGGCACCCTGGCGCTGGACCGGTGGGGCCGGGTGCCGGTGCTGATCGCCACCATCCTGCTCGCCGCCCTCGGCGCCGGTACGGCGGTGCTGGCCGGATCGGGCCCGGTGGCGATCGCCGGCGTCGCGCTCTGGGGCGTCGGCGCCTCGCTGGGTTTCCCGGTCGGGATGAGCGCGGCGGCCGACGACGAGGAGCGCGCACCGGCCCGGGTCAGCGTGGTCGCGGTGATCGGCTACACCGCGTTCCTCGCCGGGCCGCCGCTGCTCGGGATGCTCGGCGACCGGGTCGGCACGCTGCACGCGCTGCTGGTGGTGCCACTGCTGCTGCTGCCCACCCTGGCCCTGGTCCCCACCC
>NZ_QGSW01000135.1:0-43342 GCF_003176715.1 Micromonospora sp. S4605 | reverse complement strand
CGCGCGCTCCCCGGGCGGGTACGCCTCGCCGGCGGGTCCCTCGACGCCGGCCCGCGGCCCGACGGCGGCTTCGCCGTACGCGCCGGGCTGCCGGTCACCGGCCCGATCGCGGTCGACTCGACCGGGCCGGCGGACGAGCCGGCCCGGGTGGACCCGGGCCGGGCGGCGGGTCCGGCCGCCGGCGGTGACCGGACCGGCCGGGCGGAGCCGCCGGAGCCGCCGGCCGAGGCGGAGCGGCGGCTGCGCGACGCCCGGCGACGGGTCCGGCGCAGCCTGCTGGCCGCGCTCGGGGCGCCGGCCGGCCTCGCCCTGGTGCTCTCCCTCGTCTACTACCCGGTGGCGACCGCCGGGACGGTGCTGGACCAGGCCACCTTCGACGCGATGCGGGTCGGCACCGTCCGGGCGGAGCTGACCGGGCTGCCCCGCCGCCAGCTCGACCGGCCGGCCGGCACCGGCCCGGCCGGCTGCGAGTACTACACCGACGGAAACTTCCCATTGGCCCAGCCGACCTGGCGACTCTGCTTCGCCGACGGCCGGCTGGTCAGCAAGGAGCGGATCAACCAGTGAGCACCGACAGGACTCCGAGCGGCCCGGTGCGGGTCGTCCTCGCCGACGACGAGGCGATGATCCGGGCGGGCGTCCGGGCCATCCTCGCCGCGGACCCGGAGATCGAGGTGGTCGCCGAGGCCGGCGACGGCCGGGCGGCGGTGGAACTGGTCCGGGCGCACCGGCCGAGGGTGGCCCTGCTGGACATCCGGATGCCGAAGCTGGACGGGCTCAGCGCCGCCGCTGAGATCCGCCGGCTGGTGCCGCAGACCGCCACGGTGATGTTGACCACCTTCGGCGAGGACGACCACGTCGCCCGGGCGCTCGGCCACGGGGCGAGCGGTTTCCTGCTCAAGGCCGGCGACCCGCGCGAGCTGATCGCCGGGGTACGGGCGGTCGCCGACGGCGGCGCGTACCTGTCGCCGCGGGTGGCCCGCCGGGTGATCGAGCTGGGCGGGGGACGGCTGGCCCGGCGCCCCGCCGCCCGGGACCGGCTGGCCGGGCTCACCGACCGGGAGCGGGAGGTGCTGGCGCTGGTCGGGGCGGGGCTGTCCAACGCCGAGATCGCCCGCCGCCTGCACCTGGTGGAAGGGACCGTGAAGAGCTACCTGACCAGCATCTTCACCCGGCTGGAGGTGCGTAACCGGGTGCAGGCGGCGATCCTCGCGTACGAGGCGGGGCTGGTCGAGCCGGCCGGCTGACCCGCCCCGCCCGCGCACGTCAGGCGTCCCGGCGGCGTAGCGCGAACCGGCCCAGGGCCAGCGCGGCGGCGGCCCACCCGGCGAGCAGCAGCAGCCCGACGGCCGCCGGGTAGGGGTCGGTGTCGCCGGCCAGGAAGTGCGCCCCGGCCACCCCGGGGAAGGCGTCGGCGATCCGGTTCAGCACCGCGATGTCCGGCTCCTGCAACGACAGCGGCACGATCATCAGGGTGGCCACCAGCACGGTCAGCGTGAGCACGGCGCTGCGCAGCGCCGTGGCCAGGCCCAGCGCGAGCACCCCGACCAGCGCCAGGTAGACCGCCACCGCCGCGATGTCGGCGAGCGTCTCGGCGGCCGGCGCGGTGCCCCAGCGGCCCAGCACCGGCCGGGCCACCGCCGCGCCGACCGCGCCGAGCAGCAGGCCGAGCGCGAAGGTCACCGCCCCGGTCACCGCGGCCTTCGCCAGCAGTACGCGGCCGCGCGACGGGGTGCACTGCAGGGTCGTGCGGATGGTGCCGCTGGTGAACTCGCTGGTGATCACGAGCAGGCCGAGCGCCAGCACGGCGTACTGGGTCAGCTCGACCGAGCCGATCACGACGCTGCCGACGGTGACGACGCCGGCGTCGTCGGCCGGGTCGTCGTTGGTGTTCGCGTTGGCGGCGTAGATGGCGAGCTGGCCGGCGGTCGCGGCGGTGACCAGCAGCCCGGCCAGCACCGTCCACCAGGTGGAGCGGACCGACCACACCTTGGTCCATTCGGCGGCGATCGTGTTCATCGGTCGGTCCCTCCGGTCAGGGTGCCGGCGTACTCGACGCTGCCGGCGGTCAACTCCATGAAGGCCTGCTCCAGCGAGGCACCGTGCGGGCTCAGCTCGTGCAGCCGCACCCCCAGCTCGTACGCCAGGTCGCCGATCCGGTCGGCGGTGGCGCCGGTGACGGTCAGCTCGTCCGGTCCGGCCGGGTCGACGGCGGCCCCGGTCGCGGCGAGTCGCTCGGCGAGCGCGGCCAGGCCGGCGGGGTGCGGGCTGCGCACCCGTACCGCCACCGGACTGCCCGCGATCACCTCGTCGATCGGCGCGTCGGCGAGCAGCCGGCCCCGGCCGATCACCACCAGCCGGTCGGCGGTGAGCTGCATCTCGCTCATCAGGTGGCTGGAGACGAAGACCGTCCGGCCCTCGCCGGCCAACGACCGCATCAGCTGCCGGACCCAGCGCACCCCGTCCGGGTCGAGGCCGTTGACCGGCTCGTCGAACATCAGCACCGGCGGGTCGCCGAGCAGCGCGCCGGCGATGCCCAGCCGCTGCGCCATGCCGAGCGAGAGGGTCCGGCCGGGCTTGGCCGCGGCGCGGGCGTCCAGCCCGACGGTGTCGAGCACCTCGGCCACCCGGCGCGCTGGCAGGCCGTTGCTGCGGGCCATCGCCAGCAGGTGGGCCCGGCCGGAGCGGGCCGGGTGGATGGCCCGGGCGTCCAGCAGCGCGCCGACCTCGCGCAGTGGTCGGCGCAGCTCCCGGTAGGCCCGGCCGTCGATCAGCGCCCGGCCGGCGGTGGGCCGGTCCAGCCCGAGGATCATGCGCATGGTGGTGGACTTGCCCGCGCCGTTGGGGCCGAGGAAGCCGGTGACCCGGCCGGGTGCGATGTCGACGGTCAGGCCGTCGACGGCCGTCGTCCGCCCGAACCGCTTGGTCAACCCACGTAATGTGATCATGCGTCGACGCTAGGTGGGCGGCCCGGGCCGGCGCCGCGCCCGAACGGCACCCCCCGCCCCCCACTTTCGTCAGGTCGCCCGGCTCACGCCGCCACGCGGTCCCGCTCGACCCGGGCCGGCGGCGCGGGTGGCCGGTGAGCGGGCAGCGGGACCAGCCACGGCCCGGCGAGGAGCGCGACGGCGATCTGGGCGGCGCCGGCGACGACCAGGGTCGGGCCCGCGCCGGCCAGGCCGATCACCGCCCCGCCGGCGAGCAGGCCGATCGACACCGCTCCGTCGTGCACCAGGCTCTCCGCGGCGAACGCGGCCCGCCGCTCCGGGCCGGCGGTGCGGGTGCTGATCAACCGGTTCACCGCGCCGATGCCGAGCGGCATGGCGAAACCGCCGGCGGCGGCCAGGGCACCGATCAGGACGAGCGACGAGGTGACGGCGGGCAGGGCGACGAAGGTCGCGCCGAGCACGACCCAGCCGGTGGCCATGGTGCCCAGTGCCGGCAGGCGCGGCACCAGCACCGGTGCGAGGAGCGCGCCGGTGAGCGAGCCCAGTCCGTAACCGGTCATGCCGGCCGAGACGAGCAGCCCGGGCCGGCCGGTCTCGGCGCCCAGGATGGCGAGCCCGAGGGTGAAGGCGAACCAGGCGAGGCCGCCGACGCCGCTCATGGTCACCGCGCGGCGGATCTCCGGGTGCCGGGCGAGCACGTGCCGGAGGGCCGGCGCGCCGGTGGTCCGGCCGGCGGTGCCGGCGGCGGCCGGGCCGCGTACGGTCAGCAGCGCGACCGCGCCGAAACCGACCCCCGCCGCCTCCGCCCAGAGCAGCGGGTACGGGCCGCCGGCGGTGATCGCCCAACCGGCCAGCGGCGGCGCCACGATCATCGTGGCGCGGTGCGCGAAGTCCTGCCAGGCGAGCATCCGGGCGGCGACGCCGGGGCCGGACCGGTCGCAGATGTCGGCGAGCAGCGCCCGTTGGCCCGGCCCGCCGAGCGCCGTGGCGCCACCGGTGACCAGCCCGGCGGCGGCCAGGTGGATCGGGCCGACCGTGCCGAGCGCGGCGCCGACCGGGACGACCAGCAGCCCGAGCACCCCGACGGCGAGCACCCCGGCGAGCGCCCGGCCGGTGGTCAGCCGCTGCCGCAGGCCCCGGGCCCACCAGGCCGAGGTGAGCATGGGCAGCCCGACCGCCCCGCCGACCAGGCCGGTGGTCCAGGCGGATCCGGTCTCGGCGAGCGCGACCAGGGGGAGCGCGACGGCGGTGGTGCGCTGCCCCAGCCAGGTGAGGAACGTCGCGGTCAGCATGGCGACGATGTCGCGTCGGAAGGTCACGGACAGATCCTCGGATCCGGCGGCGATGGCAGCTAGCTGGCACTTCGTCCCGGCCCCTCATAATCTGTGGCTATGACCTCGGTGCCCTCGGTTGAGGATCTGCGGCTGGTCGAGGCGCTCGTCCGGCACGGCTCGCTCGGGGCGGCCGGGCGGGAACTGCTGATCAGCCAACCGGCCGCGAGCAACCGGCTGGCGGCGTTGGAGCGGCGGGTCGGCGAACGGCTCTTCGACCGGGACACCACCGGGGCGCGGCCGACGCCGGCCGGCCGGGCGCTGGCCGCCGACGCGGCGCACGTCCTCGGGCACCTTGAGGCGATCTTCGAGCGGACCAGGGCGGCGGCGCGGGCGGGCGCCCTCACCGTCGGCACCTTCGGCAGTCTCGCCCCCTGGCTGTTCCCGCCGTTGCAGGAGCTGCTCGGCGACGCCACGGTGCACCAGGTCACCGACCACGGCGACCGGTTGGTGGAGTGGGTCGGTGAGGGTTCGCTCGACGCGGCCGTCGTGGCGATCGCCAACCAGATGCGGCTGCCCGGCACGGCGGCCGCGGTGCCCCTGGGGCACGACCGGCTGGCCGTCCTCACCCCGCCGGGCGTGGAGCTCGGCTCCGGCCGCCGGCCGTTCGCCGGCGCCGACGTGGTCGCCTTCACCTACGACATGGCGTCCGACGTGCTGCACCGCCGGCTCGCCGAACTGGGCGCCCGCCCGCGCCCGGCGGCCACCGCCGAGACGGCGGTACGGATGGGCCGGCTGCTGCGCGCGCCGGTGGTCCTGCCCCGCGCGCTGGGCGTCGCCTACGCCGAGCCGGCGGAACGGGTGCTGCCGGTGGCGGTGCCGGGCCGGCTCACGCTCTTCCTGGTGACCCGCCGGCCCACGCCGCCCGGGCTGGCGGCGGCGATGGCCGGCCTGCCCACCCGCCTCGGTCTCCAGCCGGCGCGGTGAGACCTCGGCGCGGCCCGGATGCCGTGCCGGCCGCCGGGCATGGATCCGGAAGCCGCCACTCGGGCCACCGCAGCCACCGACCCGGCGCCCCCCGGACCGTCGGGCGCGGACCTGGAAGCCGCCGTTCGGACCGCCGGAACCGCCGATTCGGCGCCGCGCCGGCGACCCGGGTCGGGAAGGTCAGCCCCGGCGGATCACGAAGGCGTCGGGCATCCGGAAGGTGAGGTTGTCCGGGCACCAGGGCGGGCGGACCACCGTCGCCCCGGTCAGCAGCGGGGCCGCCTCGGTGACCACCACCGCCGCCTCCATCCGGGCCAGCAGGTCGCCGACGCAGCGATGCGCGCCCGCCCCGAAGGCCAGGTGCCGGCGCGACCCGCGCTGACCGGGCCGGAACTCGTCGGGGGCGTCCACGGTGGCCGGGTCCCGGCCGGCGCGGGCCAGCCAGAGCACGATGCTGGTGCCCGCCGGCACCGCCGTCCCACCCAGCGTGGTGTCGGTCGCGGCCACCCGCCGCCAGGTGACGATCGGCGGCTCCAGCCGCAGCCCCTCCTCGACCACGTCGGCGACCCGCACCGAGCCGGCGCGCAGGCCGGCCAGCACGGCCGGCTCGCCGGCCAGCCGGTGCAGCAGCAGGGTGAGGAACTGCGAGGTGGTCTCCTGGCCGGCGACCAGCAGGAAGAACAGCGCGCCGACCACCGTGTCGGGCGGGTGGCCGGCGGCCCGCAGGTCGGCGGCGAGCCCGCCGCCGGTGGCCGCGAACTCGCGCAGCACCCGGTGGAACCGGCCCACCTCGGCGGCGAGGGCGAGCTGCCGGTCGGCGTCCAGCGGCGCCCAGAACAGCTCCAGCGCGGCCCGGGCGAACTCCTTCACCGCGCCGACCGGCGCGTCCGGCAGTTCCACCAGCCGGGCCAGCACCAGCAGCGGCAGGTCGGCGGCGAGCCGGGCGTAGAGGTCCACCGGTTCGCCGGCGTCCAGCTCGGCGGCGAGCGCCGCGACCCGGCCGCGGACCAGGTCGGTCAGCCAGGGCCGCTGGGCGGCGACCCGGGTCGGGTGCAGCGCGTCGGCGACGATCCCCCGGATCGCCGGATGGCTGGCGCCGGAGTTGTTGGCCAGCGTCGGCGGTAGCCGGAACCGGTGCCCGGCGAGCACCCGCAGCGCGGCCACCGGCATCGGCGTCACCGCGTCCAGCGCGTTGTCCGGCCGGTACGTCATGGGGTCGGTGAGCACCTGGCGGACCAGCGCGTGCCGGGTGACCACCAGGTGCTCGACGCCGGTGTGGTCGGCGACCCGGGCCACGTCGGGCCAGGACGCGTCGGCGGCCTGCGCCCAGCTGCGGAACAGCACGCCGACACGCTAGCCGGCGGCCCCCGGCCGGCCGGGTCGCAGCTGCCACACCGTGGTGCGCTTCACCCGGACGCTCTCCAGCGCCTCCGGCACCGGCACGTCGTAGCCGGCCAGCTCGTCGAAGCGGTCCCGGGGTAGGAACGCCCGGCCCGGGTCGCCGACCAGCACCCGCGCCCCCGACCGGGTGGCCCGCAGCAGGAAGCGCAGCATCCGGTTGGCCATCGCCTCGCTGTAGAAGACGTCCCCGGCCAGCACCACCTCGGCGTCCCCGGCGTCGCCGTCCAGGACGTCGGCGAGTTCGGCGTCGACGCGTACCCCGTTGGCCTCGGCGTTGAGCGCGACCGCCGCGACGGCCAGCTCGTCGACCTCGACGGCGCGGACCGCTGCGGCGCCGGCCCGGGCGGCGGCGATGGCCACCAGCCCGGAGCCGGCGGCCAGGTCGAGCACCCGGCGGCCGGCGACCAGCTCCGGGTGGTCGGTGACGTAGCGGGCCAGCCCCTGCCCGCCGGCCCAGGCGAAGGCCCAGAACGGCGGCGGCTGGGCGCTGCGGAACTCGCCCTCGGTCAGCTCCCAGAGCCCGATCGGCTCGTCCGCCTGGTGCAGCCGCACCTCGGGGACGAAGGCGACCGGCGCGAGGCGGGCGTGCAGCCGGACGAAGGCGGCGGAGAGCTCGGACACCCGGTGATTCTCGCCCGGCCCGCCGACCCGGCGTGTCGCGGGGGATCGGTGACCGGTTCACCACGCTCGGTGATAACCACCCTCGCGCTTGGCGATCGGTGCGAACACACCCGTCTGGCCGCCGGCCCGGCACGCTCCTAGCGTTGCCGGGGAGAAGGCCGACCGGGGAGGGCGGAGCGGTGACGATGCGGCGGTACGCGCTGCGGGCCGGGGTGGTGCTGGCCTGCCTGAGCGGGATGGCGCTCGGCCCGGCCGCGCCCGCGCGGGCGGCCTTCGCCACCGAACTGAGCGGCCTGCCCGACGAGTTCACCGCCGGGGACCGGGTGGCCACCGTCTCGGCGGTGGTCTCCCGCACCGACCCCGGCCGGTGCGTCAAGGTGCGCTGGTCGATGGTGCTCACCGTGCGCGGGATCCGGCTGGACCAGGTGAAGGTGGACCGGGTCGAGGAGACCGGCTCGTTCCCGCTGGAGATCCGGACCGACGGGGACGTGGCCCGGCTGACCGACCGGCAGTTGGACCCGGGCACGCTCTGCCCGAACCGGACGGTCACTGCCCGCTACCGGCTGGCCTTCGCCGAGGACGTCACGCGGGGGCGGGTCACCCTGGCGGCCGAGGCGTACGACGCGAACCTGCGCCTGCTGGCCCGGCAGACGGCGACCCGGTCGGTGGTGGGGCCGGACGCCCCGGCCACCCCGACCGAGCCGACGCCGGAGAGCACCCCACCGGCGCCGACCGAGCCGCCCGGGGAGACCGGAGAGGCCGAGCCGACCGAGGAGCCGGCGGCCGAGGTGCCCCCGGCCGCCGGCCGGCCGGTCGCGCAGTCCGGCGGGTTCGGCGTGGTGCAGGCCGCGTTCCTGCTCGGCGGGCTGCTGCTCTTCCTCGGTGTGGGGTTGCTGCTGCGGCTGCGCCACCTGACCCGGACTGCCGGCGGGGACGGCGACCCGGAGCCGCTGGACCGGTGGGAGCGGCCCACCGGTCCACGGCGGTGGTGACCCGGTGGGCCGTGACCCGCGGCTCCGTGATCGGCGGGTCGTGATGGGCGGCCGGTGACCGGCGGGCCGTGGCCTGCGGGTCGTGACGGGCGGCGGGTGACCGGCGGGCCGTGACCGGCGGCCGGTGTCCCGGGGCCGGCCGGCGTGCGCCGACCGGCCCCGGGTGGCGTCACTTCGAGAACGCCTGGAACTCGGCGATCCGCACCTGGTCGCGCGCCGGGCTGGCGGTCGCGCAGTCGGTGGTCGTGGCCGGATCGTCGTCCTGCTCACCGGCGTAGGCCGGACCGCCGGTGCACTGGCTGGCCAGCACCTCCAGCCGCAGGTGGGTGGCGAGCGTGGTGGGCACCCGGAACTCGCGCAGGTTGATGTCCCGCACGTAGGCCCGGTACGCGCCACCCGGGAAGGCGTCCGCCGCGCTGGTGTAGATCCGCCGCCAGTTCGCCGGATCCGCGCAGTCGGTGGTCTTCGCGTTGCACGCCGACACCGCGAACGACCGCAGCGCGCTGAGCGAGTTCTGGCTGCCCGGGTCGGCGTCGCCGGCGATCGTCGGGCGCAGCATGGCGCTGACGTTCACCCGCTTCACCACCTGCGGCGCGTCCCCGGGCAGCGCCACGGTGACCTGCCGGCCGGCCACCCCGTCCAGCGAGGCCCAGTTGGTCGCCTCGGTGTCGTCGGCGATCCGGTCCAGGTTGACCCCGTCCCCGGTGATCGTCGCGCCGGACGCGGTGGACGCCAGGTTGCGGCTCATCCGCAGGTCGACGTACCCCTCCTTGCCGGCCTTGGCGACCACGGTCAGCCGCTGGTGCCCGAAGCCGGGCGCGACGGCCAGCAGCTGGTAGGTGCCGGGCACCAGCTCGACGGTGTCCGGCAGCGGGGTGGCCGGGTCGGTGTCGGCCACCGGCACCGCCCGCGCCTCGTACGCCCCGACGTACACCCGGATCGGCGCGTCGGCGCTGTCGCCCTTCGGCCGGAGGGTGAGCAGCGCGTTGTCCGCGTTCGGGGCGGCGAAGCTCGGTGTCGGGTCGGTGTCGGAGGCGCCGTTGGTGGCGGCGTCCCGGCCCATCCCGGAGCGGGCGAACTCGGCCCAGATCAGGTCCTGGTTGGCGCCGCCGAAGCGGAGCAGGTCGGCGGTGAGCATGTTGTCCCGCATGTCGAGCATGCTCACCTGGCTGGCGGCCTGCAGCAGGAACGAGTCGAAGACCAGCTGCGCCCAGCGCCGGTTGCCCGGGCACTGCTCGACCGCCACCGTGCCCCGCGCGCAGTCGAGCTGGCGCTGCGGCGTGCCGACCCCGTACCGCTTCATCAGGGCGGCGCGGACCCGGAAATTGGTGGCGCTCCAGATCTCGCCGTCCGCGTGCACCGCCGGGCCGCCGGTGTTGTAGCCGACGTCGGAGTAGTTCAGCGGGCTGCGGCTGAAGTCGTGGTTGCGGATGCCGCTGACCAGGTTGCCGGTGACGTACCCGCCGGTGATGTACGGCGTCTCGCCCGGGGCGCGCAGCCCGTGCTGGAACAAGTACTCCGCGGCGAGCAGGTCGCTCCACGACTCACCCATCGAACCGCCCTGGTGCCCGCCGATGCCGCTGTTCGGGCCGGCGATCATGCGGTTGGTGATGGCGTGGGTGTACTCGTGCCCGATCACCGTCATGTCGTAGTCGCCGTCCACGCACGGCGGGTACGGGCCGCCGGCCTGCGGCTGCCACAGGTACATGTTGGTGGTCGGCGGCAGGCCGTCGCGCGGCGTGCCCTGGTTGGCGTTGTTCCGGTTGCCGCTCAGCGCGCCCTGCTGGGCCCGGCCCTGCTCGGCGTCCCCGCCCAGGCCGTCCGGGGTGAGGTTGACCGCCTGCAGGTTCCAGGTCGCCTCGGTGAAGCCGAGGTGCCAGGCCCAGTCGTGCATCCGGTTGTGCATGACGAAGAGGTTGGCGATCGCCGCGTCGTCGTCGTTGCGCTGGGCGGAGGTGAACACCTCGGGGTTGCACCGGGCCTGGTGCCACTGGTCGGTGAACGGGTACTCGTAGCGGCGTTCCGGGCTCTGGGTGGCCGGGACCACCGGGGTGCCGGCGCCCCAGGAGCGCACCGTGTTGGCCGAGTTGCCCCGCGAGGTGAGGGTCGGCGTGCCGGTGGCCGCGTCGACGTCCCACGGCTGCCCGGTGGCCGGGTCGCGGAACGCCGCCTGGCAGTCCGGGGCCGGGTCGCCGCACCAGCGCACCCGCGGGTCCACCCCGGGGCCGAGGTCGCGGGGCGGGGTGGCCGGGAAGACCGCCCAGCTGGGGTTGTCCGAGTCGTAGTCGACCAGGTCCTCGCGGACCAGCACCTGACCGGTGATCCCGTCGACGTAGGTGGTGTAGGCGGTGGGGTGGTCGGCGTCGGCCCCGATCAGGGTCACCTCGTACGCGTCCCGGGCCCCGTCGAGCGGGGTGGGCACGGCGACCCGGTGCACGGTGTGGCTGCGTACCGCGGCCCGGTCCAGGCCGGCGTCGGCCAGCGCGGCCGCGTACGCCTGCTCCTCGGTGAGCGTGGCCGGTGCCGGCGCCGCCGCGTCGCGGGCCAGCGAGGAGCTCACCGACAGCACTGTGCCGTCGGCGACCGCGAGGGTGACCAGGCCGTCGTGCCCGGCCGGCAGGTCACCGAAGCGCTGCCGCAGGGTGACCACCGCGCCGGTGCCGACCGGCCGGACCAGCAGCCGGTCCATCGCGGCCACCTCGGCCGCGTCGAGGCCGAAGAGGTCCTGGTTGCCGGTCAGGTAGGCGCGGGCCGCCGCCTCCGGGTCGGCCGGCAGGCCGGTGGCGAGCGGGGCGCGGCCGGGGCCGAGCGCGTGCGGGGTGCCCAGCCGGTTCCACCGCACGTCCGGGTCGGCCTTGCGGCCCAGCCCGCGCTGGCGGGCGTCCGGGGCCGCGCTGCCGGCGCGGTTGTCCACGTCGGCGTGCTGGTGGCCCTCGGCGAACGGGCCGGAGCGCCGTTCCTCGGTGGCGCCGCCGCCGGCGGGCGCGGCGGTGCCGGGGCCGGCGGGAAGCAGGGCGGCGACCACCGCGGTCGCCGCCAGAACGGGGATGAGCCGGCGTCGGCGCCGGCTCATCCAGGGTGTCCACTCCGGTTGTGCCACGGGTCCTCCTCGTGGGAGCGGGATGGCCGGCCCTTCGCCGGCCCGGTGCAGCGCGGTGACGCATGTGCATCTGTGGATACCAGCCGGTGACGGTGGCGACAAGGTCGACGACTGTCCGTTTTCGCGGTCAGGCTCTTTACAAAAGCGATAGCCTTGTAAAGAGCCGGCTCCGGTGTCAGGGTCGGGACAGTCCCCGGATCGGAGGTTGACGATGGCGACCGGTGTCCGCGCGACCGTCCCCGCTGACCGCTGGCGCGACCCGCGCCGGCCGTTCTGGCCGCTGGCGCTGCTCGTTCCGGCGCTGCCCTTCCTCGGCTACGCGACGTGGCGGGGCACCGACGGCGGCTGGGCCTGGTGGCTCACCCCGGCGATCGTCTTCGGCCTGATCCCGGTCGTCGACCTGCTGATCGGCGACGACCGGGGCAACCCGCCGGAGGCGGCCGTGCCCGAGCTGGCGGCCGACGGCTACTACCGCTGGCTCACCTACCTCTACCTGCCCGCCCAGTACGCCGCGCTGGTGCTCTGCTGCGCGGTCTGGGTCGACGGCGGGCTCTCCCCGTTCGGCGCCGCCGGCCTGGTGCTCACCGCGGGGGTGGTCGACGGCATCGCCATCAACACTGCGCACGAGCTGGGCCACAAGCGGGAGCGGCTGGAGCGCTGGCTGTCCAAGGTGGCCCTCGCGCCGACCGGGTACGGGCACTTCCACGTCGAGCACAACCGGGGCCACCACGTGCGGGTGGCCACCCCGGAGGACCCGGCCAGCGCGCGGCTGGGGGAGAGCTTCTGGCGGTTCTGGCCGCGTACCGTCGTCGGCAGCCTGCGCTCGGCCTGGCGGTTGGAGACCGGCCGGTTCCGGATCCGCGGCCGGTCGCCGTGGACCTGGCGCAACGAGGTGCTCAACGCCTGGGCGATGACCGTCGCGCTGTTCGCGGCGCTGGCCGTCGCGTTCGGCCCGGGGGTGCTGCCGTTCCTGCTGCTCCAGGCGTTGGCCGGGTTCTCCCTGCTGGAGGCGGTCAACTACCTGGAGCACTACGGGCTGGCCCGGTGGCGGACCGCGGCCGGCCGGTACGAGAAGGTCGACCCGCGGCACAGCTGGAACAGCGACCGGGTGGTCACCAACGTGTTCCTCTTCCAGCTCCAGCGGCACAGCGACCACCACGCCAACCCGCTGCGCCGCTACCAGACGCTGCGCAGCTTCGACAGCTCGCCGCAGCTGCCCGCCGGTTACGCGACCATGGTGGTCGCCGCGCTGGTGCCGCCGCTGTGGCGGCGGATGATGGACCACCGGGTGATCGAGCACTACGCCGGCGACATCGAGCGGGCCAACGTGCACCCGCCGGCCCTGCCCCGGCTGCGTGAGCGGCACCGCCGGCGCGCCGCCAGCCCCGCCGACCGCTAGCCCCGCCGACCGCTCCGGCGCCGTGAGCCGGTCCGCGGGCCGGCTCGGCGGAGACGCGGGCCGGCTCGGCGGAGACGCGGGCCGGCTCGGCGGAGACGCGGGCCGGCTCGGCGGAGACGCGGGCCGGCTCGGCGGAGACGCGGGCCGGCTCGGCGGAGACGCGGGCCGGCTCGGCGGGCCGGCTCGGCGGAGATCAGTCCAGCTCGGCGGGGTCGAGGCCGAGTTCCCGGGCGGTGACCAGGCGGACCCACTCGGTGAACTGCCGGCGGGAGATCACCCGGTCGTGCACGGCCAGTTGCACCGCCAGGCCGTCCATCACCGCGCTGATCCGCCAGGCCGCGCCGGCCGGGTCGGCGCACTCGAAGGTGCCGTCGCGGACCCCGTCGGCGATCACCGTGGCCAGGTCCTCCCGCCAGCGCAGGTCCAGCCGGCGGGAGACCTTCTCCAACTCGGGGGTACGCAGCGACTCGGCCCAGCCGTCGATCCACATGGCCCAGGAGATGGTCCGCCCGGCCGGGGTGTAGATCTTCAGGATCCGGCGCAGCTTGGTCAGTGGCGGGGCGCTGGACCGGACCACCGCGTCGAGCCGGGCCAGGTCCTGCTCGGCGGCGTACGCGAACGCCTGGGCGAGCAGCCGGTCCTTGGTGGCGAAGTGGTAGAAGACCAGTGCCTGGCTCACTCCGGCGGCCTGTGCGACGTCGGCCGTCCGGGTGTTGGCCAGACCACGTTCGGCGATCACGTCACAGGCGGTGCGCAGCAGGGCATCCAGGCGGATCTCGGCCGCACGTCTCGTCACGCCCGTTACCGTAGCCCATCCACCCGAACACAGCCCGTTACCGAATCGGCCTGCCGCGTGCCGAGAGTCAGAAATCAGACAGCGGTTGACCTGGGAAAACGTGAATCACGAATTGTCGTCGGTCATTGCCTTGCTAGGATCGGCGCTCGCGGCCGGCCGGGGCCCGGGGATCCTCCTAGGAAGCTTTGGGGGGTGTGCCGGCCGACACGGACGCGCCGAGTCGCACCCCGAGTTGGCAACCCTTCGCCGGCTCGGCTAAAGTTCTCATCCGTCACCGGGGAATGCCGGGGGCAACGCGGACGTAGCGCAGCTGGTAGCGCATCACCTTGCCAAGGTGAGGGTCGCGGGTTCGAATCCCGTCGTCCGCTCGGAGCTGCCGCCACGTATGACGGGGGCAACCTCGGTGGGGTGGCCGAGAGGCGAGGCAACGGCCTGCAAAGCCGTGTACGCGGGTTCAAATCCCGTCCCCACCTCGACACAGACGCGGGCGATTGGCGCAGTGGGAGCGCGCTTCCTTGACACGGAAGAGGTCACTGGTTCAAACCCAGTATCGCCCACCAGATGTACAGCGGGCCCGTCACCTACCGGTGACGGGCCCGCTGCCTGTCACGCCTCGGCGATGAGCGGCGGCTGACCGCTGCCGCCGCCGACCCGGGAATCGCTGTGCTGCGACCGGGCCCGCACGAACCTCGATCGGCGCCTCGACGACCTCCTGCCTCTCCGAGCATGACCAGCCGCTCGCGGTCGCGCGAAGTGCGCACGGAACGGCTGCGGGTCGGGGCACCCGGCACACCCTCACGTTGCTGGCCGACCGCGTCCGCACACCCCGCCGCCGGCTTGACAGCGCTATAGCTAACGGCTATCTATTACCGAACTACTCGAAGGGATGCCCGGGTGCAGGACGTGGTGCTGGCCATGCTGGCGAAGGAACCGGCGCACGGGTACGAGCTGCGCACCCGGATGCGGACCGCGCTCGGCCCGCTGGGCGAGGCGATGAACGCCGGGCAGATCTACGTGACGCTGGCCCGGCTGGCCAAGGCCGGGCTGGTGACCTCGCAGCGGGCCGAGGGCCTGCCGGACCGACCCGAACGCCGGGTGTACGCGCTGACCCCGGAGGGGCAGCAGCGGGTCGCCGCCTGGCTGACCGAGGTGAACTGGCCGAAGCCGGACCTCGCGGAGTTCCATCTCAAGCTGGTGGCCGCCGCGGCCGCCCGGCTGGCCGACCCGCTGGCTCTGGTCGACGCGCAGCGGCGTGAGGTGCTGCGCCGGCTGCGCGACGCCCAGCGGGCCGCGTTGGACCGGGCGGTGGATCCGGTCGCCGGGTTGCTGCTGGAGGGTGTCGTGCTGCGGCTACGGGCCGACCTGGACTGGCTGGAGGCGTGCGAACGCCTGTGGAGCGGGCGTGACCGGACCGGACGGAAGGCGGGGGCGTGACCGGATCGACGGTGTTGCGGGCGCGTGGGCTGAGCATGCGGTACGGCGACGAGCACGCGCTGGTCCGCGCGGTCGACGACATCGACCTGGACGTGCCGGCCGGGCAGGCGCTGGCCGTGATGGGACCCAGCGGCTGCGGCAAGTCCACCCTGCTGCATCTGCTCGGTGGCCTGCAACGCCCGACCGGCGGGCAGGTGTGGCTGGCCGGGAGCCGGATGGACACGATGAGCGAGCGAGCCCTGGCCCGGCTACGGCGCGACCGGATCGGGTTCGTCTTCCAGTCGTTCCATCTCATGGACGAGCTGACCGCGGTGGAGAACGTCGAGCTGGCCGCGCTGCTGGCCGGTCAGTCACCGGGACGAGCCCGAAGGCGGGCGATGTACCTGCTGGACCGGGTCGGGCTGGCCGACCGCGCCGCGCACCTTCCCTCGGCGCTGTCCGGCGGGCAGCGCCAGCGGGTCGCCATCGCCCGCGCGTTGAGCAACGAGCCGCTGGTGGTGCTGGCCGACGAACCGACCGGCAGCCTGGACAGCGCCGCCACCCTTGACGTGCTGCGGCTGTTCGAGGAGCTGCGCACGGCGGGGCAGACCCTGGTGGTGGTCACCCACGACGCGCGCATCGCGGCGGTCGCCGACCGGGTCATCGCCATGCGTGACGGCGCGTTCGTCGACGACAACCGGCTCGCCGGCACCGTATCCGGCGGGCGGCGCTGACGTGGCCGGCCGCCTGCTGCTCGTCTGCCGGCTGCTGGTGCGGGACCTGCGCCGCCGCCGGACCGAGACCGTCCTGCTGCTGGCCGCCATCACCGCCGCCACCGTCACGTTGACCGTCGGCCTCGCTCTCAACGACATCGCCGATCGCCCGTACCAGCAGACCCGGACCGCCACCGCCGGCCCGGACGTGGCCGTGACGCCCCTGGAAACCGGCCAGGCGGCGGTGGACGAGCTCGCGTCGCTGACCACTGCTGCCGGCGTCACCGACCACAGCGGCCCGTTCCCGATCGCCTACCTGACGATGACGGCCGGCGGCACGTCCGCGCACACCGTTGTCGAGGGCCGGGACGCCGCACCCGTGTCCGTCGACCGGCCCGCCGTGACCGACGGCACCTGGGTACGCCCCGGCGGGGTGGTCGTCGAGCGTGCCTTCGCCGACGCCCTCGGCATCCGCACCGGCGACACGGTCAGCATCGACGGTCATCCGCTGCGCGTGATCGGAACCGCGGTCACCGCCGCGAGAGCGACGTATCCCTACGCCGGATGGCACCACCCGGGGAGCATTCTGGTCGAGCGTGGTGGCCTGGTCTGGGTCGACCGCAGCGACATCGGCACGCTCGCGGGCGGCCGGCCGTTGTCGTACACCGCCAAACTCAAACTCGCCGACCCGGCGGCCAGCGCCGAGTACGACGTCGGCCCCCACCTCACCACCTGGCAGGAGATCGGCTACCTCAACGGCCGGCTGTACGGCGACGCGCGGATGGCGCTGCTCGTCGGCAGCTGGCTGCTCACCGGCCTTGCGCTGGCCGGCGTCGCCGGCATCGTCGCGGGCCGGATCATCGGTGAGCGCCGTCGGGTGGGGCTGCTCAAGGCCGTCGGCGCCGGACCGGCCATGATCGCCGCCGTCCACCTCGCCGAGTACCTCGTGATCGGGCTCGCCGCCGCCGCCGCGGGGCTGGCCGCGGGCTGGTTCGCCGCGCCCGTGCTGATCCGCCCCAGCGCCGGACTCATCGGCTCCGTCAACGCCCAGCCACCCGCGTTGCGCACGGTGGTCGCCGTCACCGCCCTCGCCGTCACGATCGCGGTGGCGGCCACACTGGTGCCGGTGGTGCGCGCCGCCGCCAGCAGCACCGTCCACGCGCTGGCCGACGCCGCGACGCCACCGCGACGCCGGCGGTGGCGGATCTGGCTGTCGCGGCGGCTGCCCACCGCTCTGCTGATCGGGGTGCGGATCAACGCGCGCCGACCGCGCCGCGCCCGGCTGGTCACGGTGAACACGCTGATCACCATGACCGCGCTCGTCGCCATGCTCATGGTCAACGCCCGGGTGGAGCACTTCGACCTCGGCTACACCGAACTCGCCAACCCCCGCAGCGAGCGAATGGACCAGGCCCTGCTCGTCGTCATCGTCGTGTTGTGCGTGCTTGCCCTCATCAACGCCGTCGTGAGCACCTGGACCGCCGTCCTCGACGCCCGGCAGCCGCTGGCCGTCGCGCGGACGCTCGGCGCCACGCCCGCGCAGGCCGGCATGGGCCTCGCCGTGGCGCAACTGCTTCCCGC
The DNA here is from genome assembly GCF_003176715.1 of Micromonospora sp. S4605. Lineage (NCBI taxonomy): Bacteria > Bacillati > Actinomycetota > Actinomycetes > Micromonosporales > Micromonosporaceae > Micromonospora > Micromonospora sp. S4605. Next base: position 26,120 of record NZ_QGSW01000135.1, on the reverse strand, counting down.
CATACCCGGCGTCGTCGCGGGGATCCCGGCCGGCATCGGGCTCCTTGAGGTCGTCAGCACCGGCGAGGTCCGGTACCCGCCCGGTTCCTGGCTGCTCACCACCGCACTCGGGGTGCTGCTCGCGATCGCCGCGCTCACCGCCATCCCAGCGATGGTCGCCACCCGGCGGCCGGTGGTGGACACACTGCGGTCCGCACCGACGTGACGGCCGCCGGCGGCGGTGGCGCGGCCCTACCGCTTCGCCTCCGTCGGCCTTCGTCCGCGGGTGCGCATTCCGGGAAGCCGGCGGTGCCCGGGGCCTGGTGGTCCTAGGGTGGAGACCCGGGCGACCAGCGCCCTCGAGAGCGGTCGCGAGGCGAGCGCCCCGACCTCGTGTGTCCAGCCGGAAGGCATCGATGTCCGAGACAAGTGCGCGGGGCCGCGTACGGGACGCCGGGCGGCCTCCGCTCGACAGCTTCAGACCCGGTCAGCCACGCGCGTGGGCGTGCGTGACCGACGGCCGCTGAGATGGACTGGGCCGGATGGGCAGTGTTCGGGTTGGTCGCGACCGCCGCGCTCACCGCGGCGATGATCGCGGCGCAGCTGGCCGGGCTCACCCGCCTCGACCTGCCACTGGTGCTCGGGACCCTCGTCACCGAAGACCCCGATCGGGCCCGGGTCGTCGGCTTCTTCGTGCACCTCGTCGCCGGTCAGGGCTTCGCCCTGGGGTACGCGGCCGCGTTCGCCGTGTTGGACCGCGCCACCTGGTGGGTCGGCGCGCTGTTCGGTGGGCTCCACGTCGCGATCGCGCTGACGGTGCTGCTACCGCTGCTCCCCGGCGTCCATCCGCGGATGGCCTCGCCGCGGGCCGGACCGTCCAGCACGGCCGTGCTGGAGCCGCCCGGGCTGTTCGCCCTCAACTACGGCGTCCAGACTCCCGCCGTCGCGGTCGTCGTCCACGTCATCTACGGGGTCGTCCTCGGGCTGCTCCTCCGGGCCCAGTGAGCCGCACCGGCCCGGGTGACCGTCCCGTTCGCTGTGCTCCCGTGCGAACCGTCAGCACGGGACCGGGGCGACCGGTGAGTCCACCGTGACGGGAGCCCGGCCGCCGGCGCCGATCAGCGACTACGGGCTGCTGGGCGACACCCGCACCGCTGCCCTGGTCGCCAGTGACGGCGCCATCGACTGGCTCTGCGTACCCCGCTTCGACGGAGAACCCCTGTTCGGTCGGCTCGTCGGCGGTCCGTCGGCGGGCACGTTCCGGGTCGGCCCGGTCTCGGCCGCCCCGGTTGTCGAGCGGCGCTACCGGCAGCACACCGCCACGCTGGAGACGACCTGGGCGGTGGCCGGCGGTCGGCTCACCCTCACCGAGTCGATGGTGGCCGAGGTGTCGGGACGCCTGCTGCCGACGACGCTGCTCGTGCGGCGGCTGTCGGCCGAGGGGGGAGCGGTCGACGCCGCCGTCGAGTTCGACCCCCGCCTCGGCGTACCGCACCGCCGGCCCCGCACCCGCCACCGCGGCGGAATCCTGGTATGTGAGTGGGGGGCGCTGGCTCTGTCCCTGAGCTGTACGCCCGACCTCACGATCGAACCGGGGCGACCCACCCCGGTCAGGGTCGTGCCGGGCCGCCCGGTCACCCTTGTCCTCGCCGTGGCCTACCGCGAACCGCTGATCTACGTGGAGCCGGCGGCGGCGTGGGAACTCGTCGTCGCGGACGAGGCCCGCTGGCGGGCCTGGACGGCCGGGATCCAGGAGTCGCTTCCGTTCCGGGAGCCCGTCGTACGCAGCCTGATGACCATGCGCTTGTTGACCTATTCCCCCTCGCAGGCCCCGGTGGCCGCCCCGACGACGTCGTTGCCCGAGGATCCCGGCGGGGCGAGGAACTGGGACTACCGCTATGTCTGGCCCCGGGACGCCAGTATCGGCGTCAACGCGTTTCTCGGCGTCGGCAAACTCGACGAGGCCCACGGTTTCCTCGCGTGGCTGCTGCACGCCAGCCGGCTGGAGCGGCCACGCCTGCCGGCGCTGTTCACCGTGAACGGCCGCCACGTGCCCCGCGAACGGGAACTGCCCGGCTGGCCGGGCTACCACGACAGTGTTCCGGTGCGCATCGGCAACGGCGCCGCCGACCAGCACCAGCTCGACGGCTACGGCTGGGTGGTCGACGCCGCCTGGGTGTTCGTCCAGGCCGGCCACCGCCTCTACTCCGAGACGTGGCGGGCCGTGCGCGGGTTCGCCGACGTCGTCGCCCGCCGATGGCCGGAGCCCGATGCGGGCGTCTGGGAGGTCCGCGAGCCGGGCCAGCACGTGCATTCCAAGCTCATGGGCTGGCTCGCCCTCGACCGGGCGCTACGCATCGCCGACACCCACCGGCTCCCGGCGCGGCAACGCCGGCGCTGGGAGAGCGCCCGGGATGCCATCGCCGCCGACGTCCGCACCCACGGCTTCGACCCGACGCAGGGCAGCTACGTCCGCAGCTACGGTTCCATCGACCTGGACGCCGCTCTGCTCGTCCTGCCCCTGCTGGGCATGGACAGCATCGGGTCCGCCCGCGTGCACGGCACCATCGACGCCATCCGCGAGCAGTTGTCCGCCGGCGGTCCGCTGCTCTACCGCTACCCGCCTGGACGCGACGGCCTCCCCGGCACCGAAGGCGCGTTCCTACCCTGCTCGTTCTGGCTCGTCCAGGCCCTCGCCAGCACCGGACGACGCCGCGAAGCGATCGAGCTGTTCCAGACGCTGCTGGATTACGCCAGCCCGCTCGGCCTCTACGCCGAGGAGGTGGATCCCAGGACCGGGGCCCAGCTCGGCAACTACCCGCAGACGCTGACCCACGCCGCGCTCGTCCAGGCCGCGCTCGCGATCCGCGACAGCCCCCGGCTTGATCTTTAGGCCCCGCTCGCCGCATCGGGTGGTGCGGTCTTCGCGGGCCCGTCCAGGCGCAGGATCGTTTCTTCGATCTCCGTTTTCCGCGCGTTGGCGAACGCGATCTCCGTGCCGGTGATCTCGAAGCCTGCTTTCCGCAGCACCTGGAGCGATCCCGCGTTGTCACTCGCGACGCGGGCGAACAGGGGCCGGACGGGAACCGACTCGATCAGCAGGGCGAGCGCTCGGCTGGCGATTCCCTGCCCCCAGAAGGCCCGGTCGATCCAGTACGTGACCTCGGTGACTCCCTCGATGACGAAGGCGGCGATGCTGCCGACCAGCCGTCCATCGGCGGTGACGGCGCGATTGATGGCCGTGGGCGACGCCCTGACCTTCGCCATGTGGGCATCGAACGCGGTGCGGTCGTCGGGATCCTCGGCGGTGAAGGCGGCCATCCGGACCGATTCGGGATCCCGCATCTGTTCGAACAACGCGTCGAGATCGGAGTCGTCGATCGGCCGCAGCGCCACGTCAACCACAAGTGCCTCCTACTAGTCCAGCACCGGTCAGCGCGGGCGAACATACCAGCGGGGTGCCACAGAATCCGGTCGTGTCGACCGTGAGTGCGCCCCGGCCGGCCTCTGGTCAGGGCGTGACTGGTGCGGTGGGCGTGCTGGCGGGCTGGAACAGTTCGACGAGATTGCCGGCGGGGTCGGTGAGCAGGATCTGGCGTCCGCCCGGGCCGGCGATCACCTCGCTGCGGAAGGTCAATCCGCTGCCGCGCAGGCGGTCGATCTCGGCATCCAGGTCGTCGACGACGAGGTGGATGCGGTTGCGCCCGGCGGTGGCGGCGTCGGCGGGGGTGGCGCGGGCGCCAGAGCTGGTCGGTCCGGACAGCAGCAGCCGTAGCGGGCCGCGCACCACGTCCGCGAAGGCAGGAGCGGCACTGGTGTGGACGGTGAACCCGAGATGGGTCGTGTAGAAGTCGACGGCGGCCTGCACGTCGTCGACGAGGTAACGCACGCTCGCGTACTGGCTGGGTGTTGTCATGGCGCGGTCTCCTTCGCGGGTCGGGTGGCGGTGAGCAGGGGCAACAGATGCCTGACGCGGGTGTCGATGTCCGTCGCGGCGCGCTGGAAGGCGGAGTAGTCGGGTTCGCCGGTGTCGCCGGTCGTGGTGGGATCGGCGAGGCTCCAGTGCATCCGCGCAGGCTCGCCCGCGAAGTCGGGACAGACCTCGCGGGCCTTGTCGCACAAGGTGATCACGTAGTCGTACCGGCGGCCGGTCACCGTGTCGAGGTGGCGGGGCTGCTGTCCGGTGACGTCGATGCCGAAGCTGTCGCGCAGCACCCGTACGGCGTGGGGGTGGAGACGTGGCTTGGGCCGGGTGCCGGCGCTGAGGACCCTGACCTGGCCGCCGGCGCGATGGCCCAGCAGGGCCTCGGCGATCGGCGACCGTGCGCTGTTGCCGGTGCACACGAACAGCACATCGAGACGCGGTGAGCGCCGCGGGTCCACGGGAGGGAGCGCCGCTTCCCGGTGCAGCGCCGGGTGCAGGGCCGTTCCGATACCGGCCAGCGCTCGGGCGCAGTGGTCCAGATCGAGGTGGTAGTAGCTGTCACGGCCGTCGAAGCTGCTGCGCGAGGCGATGACGAGCCCGCTGTCACGCAACAGCCGAAGGTGGTAGGACACCAGGTTCTGTGGCTCGCCGACCAGGCTCACGAGCTCCCGGACGCGGTAGTCGCCCGCCGCGAGTGCGGTCAACAGCCGCCAGCGCAGCGGGTGGGCGGCCAGGTAGAGGAACGCCGGGGCGTCGGGGCTCGATGGCACCATGGACCGACTTTACATCAAAACCATTTGATGAGTTTCCGAACCGCGTCGGGCGTCAGCGGGCCGAGGCTGGCCGGGTTCTGCTGATCGCCACATCCGGACCGCGAGCGGCGCGGCGGCACCCGGCCCGATGAGCGGCGGCATCGAGCGCTCGCCGCCGGTCGGGTCAGCCGGCGGCGGCGAGCAGCGCCTCGGCGACTTCGGTGCGGACGCTGAGCAGCGTCCGGCCCTGCCGGTGGGTGGTCACCAGTCCGGCCGCGCGCAGCGCGGTGAGGTGCTGCGACACCCCGGCCGGGGACATCCCCGTGCGCCGGGCCAGCTCCCCGCCGGCGGTCGGCGCGGCCAGTTCGGCCAGCAGCCGGGCCCGCCCCGGCCCGAGCACCGCGGCCAGCGCCCCGGGGGCGCCGCCCGGGCTCTCCCAGAGCGTGCCGACCCCGCGCGCCGGGTAGCTGAGCTGCGGGGCGTCCCCGGCGGCAACGCTGAGCACCGACGGCCAGACGAAGACCGAGGGGACCAGCACGAGGGCGCCACCGGTGGGTACGTCGGGGGCGGCGCAGTGCCGCTGGGCGATGCGTAGCGTGTCGTCCTCCCAGCGGACCCACTCGTGCAGGTCGTTGAGGAGCGCGGCGACGCCGTCCTCGGCCAGCCGGCGGGCCCGGGCGAACACCTCGGCGTCGAGCAGCACCCGGATCCGGGGCCAGTCGGCGGCCACCGCGATCCGCCAGTACGCCTCGATCTCCCCGGCCAGCTGGCGCAGGCCCGCCTCCGGGTCGGCGTACAGGGCGGCCACCGCGGGCGGCCGGTCGCCGGGGCCGAGGTCGAGCTGCGCGCGTACGGTCGCGGCGGGGGTGGCCCGCAGCACCGCCAGTTCGGCGGCCAGGTCGGGGTTGAGCCCGGCCGGCGGCGGGGTGAGGAAGTCGGGGAAGTAGCCGGGGGCGGCCGGGATCAGCTGCCAGAGCAGCCCGTCCGGGCCGAGCAACCCGGCCTCGGCAAGGCGTGGCCGCACCCGGCGCACCCAGGGCAGGTGCACGGCGTGGCGGCCGGGCTCGCGGAGCACCCGGACGCCGGCGGCCACCTCCCAGAGGCAGGAGACGGCGAAGCGGATCCGGGCGACGCCGGCCGCGGACAGCCCGATCGAGACCACGGCACCCCCGGTGGATTCAGCTGGGACTGAAACGATACTGCTGGCGGCCGGACCCGCCCAGACTGGCCGGGTGAGCGATCAACACAGCCGAGCAGACCTCTTCCGTTCCCTGCACACCGCCGCGTCGCCGCTGGTCCTGGTCAACGCCTGGGACGTGGCCAGCGCCCGGATCGTGGCCGCCGCCGGCGCCCGGGCGGTGGCCACCACCAGCGCCGGCGTGGCCTGGAGCCTGGGCGCCCCGGACGGCGACGCCCTCGGCCGCGAGGCGGCCGTCGACCTGGTGCGCCGGGTCGCCGCCGCGGTGCCGGTGCCGGTGTCTGCGGACATCGAGTCCGGTTACGGGGCGAATCCGGCGGAGGTCGGCGAGACCGCGCGGGCGGTGATCGCGGCCGGCGCGGTCGGGGTGAACATCGAGGACGCCCGGTACGACGGCGGGCCGGTGCTGCGGGACGTGGACGACCAGTGCGCCCGGATCGCCGCCGTCCGGGCGGCCGCCGACGCCGCGGGCGTGCCGGTCTTCGTCAACGCCCGTACCGACACCGTCCTGCGGGGCGTGGACGGGGTCGCGGGGACCGTGGCCCGGGCCAGGGCGTACCTGGCCGCCGGCGCGGACGGGGTGTTCGTGCCCGGCGTGGTCGACCCGGAGACCATCCGGGCCCTGGTCACCGGCCTGTCGGCGCCGGTCAACGTGCTGGCCGGTCCGGGTGCCCCGGCGGTGCCCGAACTGGCCCGACTGGGGGTCGCCCGGGTCAGCCTGGGCTCGGCGGTGGCCGAGGCGGCGTACGCGGTGGCCCGGCGGGCCGCCGACGAGGCGTTCGGCCCGGGGACGTACCAGACGCTCGCCGGCGGGTTCGACTACGGCGCGCTGAACAGCCTGATGCGCTGACCCGCGCACGGCGAGGTGCCGACCACCACCCCGGTGGCCGGCACCTCGCCGTCGCAACCGTCCAGCTCCGTCGGCCGCGCCGGTGCGGTCAGAGCGGCGGGGCGATGTCCCGGCGCTCCTCGACCCGCCGGTACTCCACCGGCTCGACGGGCTCGGTGGTGCTGACCACCTGGCGGCGCCGGCCCCAGATGAGGGTGGTCATGATGAGCCCGAGCACGCCGGCCGCCATCAGGATCCAGCCGACCACGTCGAGGTCGATGCCGCCGATGCTCGCGTCCAGCGCGAAGGTGAGGATCGCGCCGACCGCGATCAGGAAGATGCTGGTGCCGATACCCACGACAGCCTCCTTGTCAGGGGATGTGGTGTGCTGTCGAGGGTCTTCAGTACCCCGGCGCTGACCAGCGCAACCATGCCGCGACCCGGCGCCGGGTGGGCCGACGGACCGGGGGATCTTGTCATCGGGTAGAGTTTGCCCCGTCGCCGGGGAACGCCGGTGGCACGCGGACGTAGCGCAGCTGGTAGCGCATCACCTTGCCAAGGTGAGGGTCGCGGGTTCGAATCCCGTCGTCCGCTCGCGAACCACCCCGGGTCTCCGCCGGGTGGTCACCAGGGGCGATTGGCGCAGTGGGAGCGCGCTTCCTTGACACGGAAGAGGTCACTGGTTCAAACCCAGTATCGCCCACCACGGGTAGCAGTGCGAACGCGTCAGCGGTTCGTATTCGATCAAGAGCTGGCCTTCCAGGTCCAGCGGCCGTGGCGGTTGCCGTCGCGGTGGTCTGACGCCATGACCTCCGCTGCCGCTGTGATCACGTGCCTCTCGCGATGTACCTACGCAGTGGCCGAACCCCATGGCGGTGCTGTCGTTTCCTCCACGCGCGGCAGCGGCGCGAGGACCATGCCCGGTGCCAGCGCTACACGCGCGAGCCGCCCGGCGACGTCGGACCGGGACACTCGACCGGACACGCGGGCCTGGTGAGCGACGCCAGCAGGGCGAGCGCGGTGGTCACCGGGCGCCGTCGCCGTCCGACCCGAGGCGGTAGCGGAGCATCGAATTCTCCGAGAGCGGACGGATCGGGCCGAGCGTAGGCACCGCCACCGATGGCCTGACCTGGAGAGCGGCTCCACAACGATGCGTTCTTCAGTGGTGACGTCCTCTGTTTCTGCCGTGTTACCGTCCGCGTCCACAGGCGGAGGAGGTGGACGACCATGGTCATTGCCGACACGGACGTCGCGCTGCGGGCGCTTCGGCTACTGGCCGGCGCCGACGCCGGAGCACCCGAGGCCCTGGCCGGGCTGGCCGCCCATGCCGCTGACGATCCGCGAGCGACAGAGTGCGTGGAGTTGGCGCGGGCGGTCGCCGAGCGGCTGGCCGAGCGGGACCGGCGCGAGCGGGAGCTGACCGCCTTGTACGAGACGGCCGGTGACCTGTCGTCGCGCCACGACCTGGAGGAGGTCCTGCAGGCCATCGTCACCCGCGCCCGGGGCTTGCTGGGCACGGAGGCGGCCTACCTGATGCTGATCGACGAGCAGCGCGGCGACACCTACGTGCGGGTCACCGACGGCATCCGAACGGATGCGTTCAAGGCTGCCCGGCTGGACATGGGCGCCGGGCTGGGTGGTCTGGTCGCCCAGGCCCGCCGCCCCTACGCCACCCCCGACTACCCCGCTGATCGCCGGTTCAAGCACACCGTCGACGCGATCGTCGATGCTGAAGGGCTGATAGCCGTGCTCGGCGTGCCGGTGTTGCTGCGTGAGGAGGTGATCGGCGTGCTGTTCGCGGCGAACCGGCGACAGCGGCCGTTCGCCGACTCCGAGGTGGCGTTGCTGATCTCCCTGGCCACGCATGCCGGTATCGCGATCGAGACCGCGTCGTTGTTCGCCGGTGTGCGCGCCCACAGCGATCTGCTGGAGCGTGCCGCGAGCGTGCACGAGCGGCTGACCGCTGTCGCGGCGGGTGGTGGCCGGCTACCCGACGTCGCGGCTGTCGTCGCCGAAGCCCTCGACAGCGCTGTCGTCGTTGCCGACCCCACACTGCGGCCCCTCGCCACCGCGGGCATGGCAGTCGACGAGCCCACGATGGTCATCGGCGGCCTGGCCAAGGCGTGCCGGACGGCGTTGGCCACCCAGGCCACCGTGATCACCGCGGCCGGGTGCGCCACCCCCGTCACCGCAGGAACCCGGCCACTGGCGGTGCTCGCGGCCCGACGCGGCGACCTCGACGACGCAGACCAGCGCACCTTCGAACGCGCTGCGCTCGTCGTGGCGATCCTGCTGCTCACGCAGCGGCAGTTGGCGGAAGCCGAACAGCGCGTCCGTGGCGATCTTCTCACCGATCTGCTCGCCGACACCCAGCCCGATCCCGACGGGCTGCGCCGCCGTGCCCGGCTGCTCGGCGTCGATCTCGACACGCCGCACGTGGTGGTGGTGGCCGAGCCGGTCAGCAGCGAGGATCGGCGGCTGGCGATGAGCGCACTGACCGGGTGGGCCGGCGAGCGCGGCGGCCTGGGCGGCGAGCACGGCCACACGGTGGTGCTGTTGGTCCCGGCCGCCGACCCGGAGTCCGCCGCCCGGCAAAGCGCCGACCGGGCGCGCCGTGCCGGGTGCGCGGTCACCGTCGCCGGCACCGGGCCGGCGGCCGGGCCGGCCCCGATTCGCGACGCCCACCGCGAGGCACGCCAGTGCCTGCAGGTGCTCATCGCGCTCGGCCGGACCGGCAGCGTGGCCACCCCGCAGGACCTGGGAGTGTTCGGGATCCTGTTCGGTCCGTCCGGCCGCGACCGCCTCCAGCGCTTCGTTCACGCGACGCTCGCCCCCGTGCTCGAGCATGACGCCAGACGCGGCACAGACCTGCTGGCAACCATGGAGGCGTACTTCGACGCGGACACGTCCCACGCCCGGGCGGCGGCGGCGCTGTTCATCCACCCCAACACGCTCTATCAGCGCATCGAACGTATCAACGGCCTGCTCGGCGACGGCTGGCGCAGCGGCGAGCAGGCCCTGCAGACCCAACTCGCGATCAAGCTCCGTCGTATCGACAGCCACCTGGACCGTCCCGGTGGGTAGTGGAGGAACTGCCCACAGGATTCGCGATACGACGGATGATCACCCCATCGCCTCGGGGCTGAACCGTTCCTAGGTTTCGAGGGCATGGACGTCCGCCCCACCACCCCGGTCGCCGACCGCCGGCCCGTCACCGATCCTCGGCTACCGGTCGACGATTTCCGTCCCCCGTTCGCCGGTTTCGCCGAGTTCCTGCGTCGTCGCGACGGCGATGCGGCTTACCTGACCGAGTTGCACCACGCCCGCGGCACCCGGCGCGAGTGGACCGTGGGGCGGTGGCGGGGCCGGGTCGAGGCGACCGCCGCCTGGCTGCGCGACCGCGGCGTCAGGCAGGGCGACGCGGTGGCCACCCTCGCCGGGAACACCGCCGACGCCCTCGCTGTGGCCTACGCCTGCTGGCTGGTCGGCGCCTGCTGCGTCCCGCTGAACGCGCAGGAGGCCGCCGACCGGCAGGCCTACGTGCTCCGCGATTCGCAGGCGAGACTGCTGGTGTACGCCCCGGAGCACGGCGAGCGTGCCGCCGCCATCGCGACGATGACCTCCACCCCGCGCGAGGCGACCGGTGACCTGCCCAGCGACGACGGACGGCCGATCGACGACCCGGCAACCGGCCTGGACGTGCCGGCGTTGCGGCTGTACACCAGCGGCACCACCGGCGACCCGAAAGGCATCATCACCACCGTCGGTAACCTGCTGACGGACCTGGACGCGCTCGCGGCCACCTTCGGCTGGGACGCGACGACACGGGTGTACACGGTCCTGCCCGTGCACCACGCCAACGCGCTGGTCATCTCCAGCCTGCTGCCCTGGTTCACGGGTTCCTCGACGGTGCTGGTCGACCGGTTCCGCACCGACACGTTCTGGCGCGACGTGGGCAACGAACGCGCCACCACCGCGAGCCTGGTGCCCACGCTGCTGGAGTTCCTCCTCGCCCAGGGCGGCCGGGCCCCCGATCACTTCCTCGAGGTGCTGTGCGGCGCGGGCCCGCTGCTGGTGGAGACTGCCCTCGGTTTCGAGAAGCGTTGCGGGGTCCGCATCCGGCACATCTATGGCCTGTCCGAGACCACCTGCGTGGCCTGCGCCATGCCCGCCTTGGACGGCGACGAGCGCCGCCACTGGCACGCCGACTTCGGGTTCCCCAGCATCGGCTGCCCGGTGCCGCACACCGAGATGGCCGTGCTGCACCCGGCCACCGGCGAACCCGCGCCGGCGGAGGTCCGCGGCGAGCTCGCCGTGCGCGGCGCCATCGTCATGACCGGGTACGCCGGCCGTCCCGACGCCACCGCCGACGCCTTCCGCGGCGGCTGGTTCCACACCGGTGACGAGGGCTTCTGGCGCCCCGGGCCCGGCGGCCGACCGGCCTTCTTCATCACCGGCCGGATGAAGGAACTCATCATCCGCGGCGGGCACAACATCTCACCTTTCGAGATCGACGAGGTGCTGCGCGCCCACCCGAAGATCACGTTCGCCCTCGCGGTGCCCTTCGAGCACCGGGTCTACGGCGAGGAGATCGCCGCCTACGTCGTCCCCGACGGCCCGCTCACCGAACAGGACGTCCTCGACCACTGCGCGGCGCGACTGGACTTCGCCCACCAGCCCAAGGTCGTCATCTTCGGCGACGACGTGCCCTACACCGTCACCGGCAAGGCCAAACGCATCGAACTCAAGAACCGCCTCGCCCCACGGCTACGCGGGTTCCGCGAGGCCGCCTTCCGCCGCCCCAAACCCCGTCCTGAGGAGCCCCGATGAGACCGCTACCTCGCGCCCTTCCGGCCGCCGCGGCCGCCGCCGCGCTGCTGGCCGGCGCTTGCTCCAGCCCCACCACCGCCACCAGCCGAGAGTCGGGGCCGGTGAAGGTCGGCCTGATCGTCACCACCAGCGGACCCCTGGCCGCGTACGGGCAGCAGTGGCTGGCCGGTTTCCACGCCGGCCTGTCCTACGCCACCGGCGACACCGGCGCCGTCGACGGCCACGAGATCGAGGTCACCGAGGTCGACGACGCCGCCGACCCGGCCAAGGCGGTCTCCGCCGCCAAGGACCTCATCGGCAAGGGCACCCGCATCATCGGTGGCGCGGTCGCCTCCGGCGTGGCCGTCCAGGTCGCCCCGATCGCCGCCCAGAACAAGGTGCTCAACATCTCCGGTTCGGCCGCCACCGACGCGGTGACCGGCGTCAACCGGTACACCTTCCGCTCCGGCCGACAGACCATGCAGGACATCGCCGCCACCCGGGCCATGATCGGTGACACCACCGGCAAGACGGTCCTCGTCTTCGCCCAGGACAACACCTTCGGTCAGGCCAACCTGGCGGCCACCAGGACCAACCTGCCCGGCGCCACCGTCACCTCGGTCCTCGTGCCACCCACGGCGACGGACTTCACCCCGTTCGCCGCGCAGGCCAAGGCGGCCCATCCCGACCTGCTGTCGGTCGCCTGGGCGGGCGCCACCGCGCCGGCCATGTGGCAGGCGCTCAAGCAGCAGGGCGCCCTCGAGGACACCACCGTGGTCACCGGCCTCGACCTGCGCGCCTCCTACCCGACCCTGGAAGTCGTCGCGGCCGATCTCACCCTCGCGGCGCACTACTTCGCCGAGGCCACCACCAATCCCGTCAATCAGGCCATGGCCGCCGCGGTCAAGGCCCGTGGCGGCCAGGTCGACCTGTTCACCGCCGACGGGTTCGTCGCCGCGCAGATGCTCGTGCGCGCGGTGCAGGCGAGCCCGGACGACGTGGAGAAGCAGATCTCGGCGCTCGAGGGGTGGAGCTTCGACGCCCCGAAGGGGCGCCAGAGCATCCGCGCCGCCGACCACGCCATGCTCCAGCCGATGTTCCACGCCCGGCTGGCCGGCGACGGCGGCGCCCTGACTCCGACGGTCGTGCGCATCCTGACCGCCGACCAGACCGCCCCGCCGGCCGTCGCCATGAAGCAGTAAGGAGCGCTCGCCATGTCGTACACGGAGTTCGACGTACCGGTCGCCGGCGGCCACCTGCGGGTCTGCCGGTGGCCGGCCGCCCACGACAACGCGCCCGCCGTCCTCGCGGCGCACGGGATCACCGCCAACGCGCTCTCCTGGGCGGCGGTCGCCGACGCGCTGGCCGGGCGGGCCACCCTGATCGCCGCCGACCTGCGCGGCCGCGCCGGCAGCGCCGGCCTGCCCGGTCCGTACGGGCTCGTCCAGCACGCCGACGACCTCGTCGCCATCGCCGATCACCTCAACCTCGACCGGGTATCGATCGCCGGGCACTCGATGGGCGGTTTCGTCGCCGCCGTCGCTGCCGTCCGCCACCCGGACCGGATCACGTCGCTGCTGCTCGTCGACGGCGGGGTCACCCTCCAGGTGCCGGAGGGCGCCGACATCGACGCCACCCTGGCGGCCGTGATCGGCCCGGCCATGCGCCGGCTGCAGATGACCTTCCCCGACCCGCAGGCCTACCTCGACTTCTGGCGCGCCCACCCCGCACTGTCGGCGGACTGGTCACCGGTCATCGAGGCGTACGCGCTGCGCGACCTGGTCGGCCACCCGCCCACGCTGGGCTCCTCATGCGACCTGGACGCGGTCCGCCGGGATGCCACCGACACGCTCCTCGACGAGCAGACCACCACGGCCATCCACCGCGTCGGCTGCCCGACCACGCTGCTGTGGTGCGAGCGCGGCATCCTCGACGAACCCCGGGGCCTGTACGACGACGCCCGGCTCGACGCCGCCGGCGTGGACCGCACCCGGGTCACGGTCGAGCGGGTCGCCGACGTCAACCACTACACCGTCCTGCTGTCGGCCAAGGGCGCCACCGTTGTCGCCGACCACATCGGACGGCTGTCGTGAGACGGGTGTACGTCGCCGGGGTGGGCATGATCCCGTTCCGGAGACCATCGCAGAGCCTGCCGTACCAGCTGATGGGCGCCCAGGCCGCCCGCGCCGCCCTCGCCGACGCGGGCATCGACTACCCGCTGGTGCAGCAGGCGTACGCCGGCTACGTGTACGGCGACTCCACCTGCGGGCAGGCCGCCCTGTACGGCCTCGGGACGACCGGCATTCCGATCGTCAACGTCAACAACAACTGCGCCACCGGTTCGTCCGCGCTGTGGCTGGCGAGACAGGCCGTCGCCAGTGGCGTGGCCGACTGCGTCCTCGTGGTCGGGTTCGAGGAGATGACGCCCGGGGCGCTCGGGATGGCCTTCCCCGACCGTGGCAGCCCGCTAGCTCGCGGCGACGCCGCCCGTGCGCTCCTCCAGGACGACAGCGGGGTGCCGTTCGCGCACGCGTACTTCGGCGGTGCGGGCGCCGAGTACGCCCGCCGGCACGGCACCCGCCCCGAGACGTTCGCGGCGATCGCGGTCAAGGCCCGCCGCCACGCCGCCGCGAATCCCAACTCGGTCTTCCGCGACCCGATCACCGTCGAGGAGGTCCTCGCCTCCCCGGCGGTTTACGGGCCGCTGACCCGGCTGCAGTGCTGCCCGCCGACCAGCGGCGCCGCCGCCGCGGTCCTGTGCAGTGGCGACTTCGCCACCGCACACGGCCTGCCCACGACCATCACCATTCGCGCCCAGTCGCTGGTCACCGACCTACCTGGCACGTTCGACGACGGCACCGACATGATGCGCCTGGTCGGCTACGACATGACCCGCCGGGCCGCCGCCGAGGTGTATCAGGCCTCCGGTGTCGACCCAGCCGACATCCCCGTCGTCGAACTGCACGACTGCTTCACCGCGAACGAACTCATCAGCTACGACGCCCTCGACCTCACACCCGAGGGGACCGCCGAGAAGCTCGTCGCCGACGCGGACAACACCTACGGCGGCCGGGTCGTCGTCAATCCCTCCGGGGGGCTGCTGGCCAAGGGCCACCCACTCGGCGCCACCGGTCTCGCCCAGATCGCCGAGCTGACCTGGCAGCTGCGTGGCACCGCCGGGCCCCGCCAGGTCGAGGGTGCCCGGCTGGGGCTGGCCCACAACATCGGCCTCGGCGGCGCCTGCGTCGTCACCCTCCTGGAGCGAGCGCAGTGAACCTGAAGGACCGCGTCGCCATCGTCACCGGTGCCGGCCGCGGGATCGGCCAAGCCATCGCCGTCAAACTCGCCAGCCACGGTGCCCGGATCGTCGTCAACGACCTCGATGCAGAACCCGCCGCCGAAACGGTCGCCCTCATCGAGAAGGCCGGCGGGCAGGTGGCCGCCGTGGTCGGCAGCGTCACCGCCTCCGAGCTTGCCGCGCAGCTCGTGGACACCGCGGTCGGCGACCTTGGTGGGCTGGACATCATCGTCAACAACGCTGGCTACACCTGGGACGCCGTCATCCAGAAGACCACCGACGAGCAGTGGGCGGCGATCCTCGACGTGCACCTGACCGCACCGTTCCGGCTGCTTCGCGCCGTGCAACCCGTGTGGAAGCGGCTCTCCGAAGCAGAGCGGGCCGCCGGAACGGTGCGTCACCGCAAGGTCGTCAACGTGTCGTCGATCTCCGGCCTGGCGGGCAACCCCGGCCAGGCCAACTACGCCGCCGCCAAGGCCGGCATCGTCGGCTTGACCAAGACCCTCGCCAAGGAGTGGGGCCGGTACGCCGTCAACGTCAACGCCGTCGCCTACGGCGTCATCAGTACCCGGCTGACCGATCCGACCGGCCCCGGCCACATCGCCATCAATGGCCGCCAGCTCACCGTCGGCATCAATCACGACATCGCCGCCGGCCTCGGTCGGGCGATCCCCCTCGGCCGGCCCGGCACGGTCGACGAAGCCGCCGGCGCCGCCTATCTGCTGTGCACGCCCGAAGCCGACTACATCACCGGCGAAGTCCTGGTCTGCGCTGGCGGCTACGCCTTCTGACGAGGGTTCCCGCCGGATGAGCGGCGCCCCGGGGCGCGGCAGGCGCTGGCGCCCAGCGTGAGCTGCAGGGTCAGCGGCAGGCGGCGTCGACCAGCACGCGGGCGGCGGCCTTCGCGGTGTCGGGGGTGGCCGGATCCGCGTCGAGCACGCCGGCGGACAGCCCGCCGTCGAGCAGCAGGGTCAGCTGGCGGGCCAGCCGTGCCGGGTCGGCGGCGCCGGCCCGGCGGGCCAGGTCGGTCACCCAGGCCAGCACCACCCGTTTGTGCTCGACGGTGCGGGCGTGCACGTCGCTGCCGGCCTCGCTCTCGGCGGCGGTGTTGATGAACGCGCAGCCGTGGTAGCCCTCGCGCCGGCACGCCGACGCGAGGGCGTCGTACATGCCGACCAGCTGGTCGCGTGGGTCGTCGCCAGCCGCGCGGGCCGCGGCGCGGAGCTGCCCGAACCAGGTCTGGTCGACCTTGTCCAGGTACGCCAGGACGAGGTCGTCCTTGCGGGCGAAGTGCTTGTACAGGGTCGCCTTGGCCACGCCGGACTCGGCGATGACGGTGTCGACGCCGACGCCGCGGGGCCCGTGGGCGTAGAACAGCCGGAACGCCGTGTCGAGGATCCGCTCGCGCGCGGGCTGTGCTGGCTTCGTCATCCGTACCCCTCCACTGGCCAGGCAGACCAATGGTACAGACAAGTCTGTCCAGACCTCGTCGGGGCTGTCCTCCACCAAACATGGGCCGCGCACTAGCAGCAGACAGACCTGTCTGTTAGCTTGGTGGCCCCGGGCGGGCATCTGCCGCGGGCGGCCACATCAGGAACTCACGAGGGAGCAGCACCATGAAGATCGCGGTTCTCGGCACCGGAATGGTCGGTCAGGCGCTGGCCGGCCGCCTCGCGGAACTGGGCCACGAGGTCACCGTCGGCACCCGCGACGTCGCCGCGACGATGGCCACGACCACCCCGGACGGGATGGGCAACCCGCCCTACGCCGCGTGGGCCGCCGACCACCCGCAGGTCCGGCTCGCCTCCTTCGCCGACGCGGCAGCCGGTGCCGAGCTGCTGGTCAACGCGACCTCCGGGGCGGTGTCGATCGCGGCGCTGCGGGCCGCCGGTGCCGACAACCTGGCTGACAAGATCCTCATCGACATCGCCAACCCGCTGGACTTCGGCAACGGGTTCCCGCCCACCCTGTTCGTCAAGGACACCGACAGCCTCGGCGAGCAGATCCAGGCCGCCTTCCCGCAGCTGCGCGTGGTCAAGGCCCTCAACACGCTCACCGCGGCGCTGATGGTCGAGCCGAAGGCCCTCGCCGACGGCGACCACTCGGTCTTCGTGTCCGGCAACGACGCCGACGCCAAGAAGACGGTCACCGGCATCCTGACGTCCTTCGGCCACACCGACGTCATCGACCTCGGTGACATCACCACCGCCCGCGGCACCGAGATGGTGCTGCCGCTCTGGCTGCGCCTGATGGGCGCGCTGGACACCCCGATGTTCAACCTCAAGGTCGTCCGCTGACCCACGCGCCGGCCGCCGGTCGCGGCCGGCTCACCGGCGGTCCGCGCCGGTCGCGGCGTAGACGGCCAGCTGCACCCGGTTGGCGCTGCCGGTCTTGGTCATCAGGTTCGCCACGTGGGTCTTCACGGTGGTGACGCCGAGGTGCAGCCGGGCGGCGATCTCCGGGTTGGACAACCCCTGTCCGACCAGGGCGAGCACGTCGCGCTCGCGCTCGGTGACCCCCGCCGGCGCCGCCACCGGGGCCCGGTTGGCCTGGGTGTGCACCGCCTGCTCGACCAGGCGGCGCAGCACGGCCTGGCTGAACGGGCTGTCCCCGGCGGCCGCCCGCCGCACCCCGTCCAGCAGCTCGGCCGGGCTGGTGTCCTTGACCAGGAAGCCGCAGGCGCCCGCGGCCAGCGCCGGGTACAGGTGGTCGTCGTCGTCGAAGGTGGTCAGCACCACCACCCGGGTGGCCGGCCGGCTCGCCAGGATCCGGGCGGTGGCCGTGGTGCCGTCGACGCCGGGCATCCGCAGGTCCATCAGCACCACGTCCGGGCGCAGCTGCTCGGCGAGCCGAACCGCGGCGGCCCCGTCGGCGGCCTCGCCGACCACCTCCATGTCCGGCACCGAGCCGCACAGCATCCGCAGGCCGGCGCGGACCAGTTGCTGGTCGTCGACGAGCAGCACCCGGATCACGCGGCCACCCCCGTGGGCACCCGTGCACTCAGCCGCCAGCCGGTGCCCGCCGGGCCGGCGTCGAGCCGGCCGCCGAGGACCTCGACCCGTTCCCGCAGGCCGACCAGCCCGTGCCCGGCCGGTCCGCCGGGCGCCGAGCCGGCCGGGCCGCCGCAGTCGCGCAGCTCGAACTCCACCCGGTCGTCGTCGACCTGGATCGACAGTCGGGCCCGGGCTGCCGGGCCGGCGTGCTTGGCCACGTTGGCCAGCCCTTCCTGGGTCAGCCGAAGCACGGCCAGCGCGGTGCGGGAATCCAGCCGGACCACGTCCGGGTCGATGTCCGCCTGCACCTGCAGGCCGATCCGGTGGCTGCGGTCCACCGCGGTACGCAGGGCCACCGGCAGGCCCTCCGGGTCGACGAAGGTGACCTCCCGGGCCGAGCCGGGATCGCGCAGCACGGCCACCAGCCGGCGCAGGTCGGTCAGCGCCCCGGAGCCGGTCGCGTGCACGTCGTCGAGGACCTGCCGGACCCGGGGATCGTCCAGCGGCAGCACGTTGCGGGCCACCGCGACCCGGAGCACGATCGAGGCCACGTGATGCGCCACCAGGTCGTGCAGCTCCCGGGCGATGGCGGTGCGTTCCTCGGCGCGGACCCGGGACACCTCCTGCCGGGCGCGGTCGGCGGCCTGCCGGTTCAGCTCGCCGAGCGCACGGACGTGCAGGCCGAGCAGCAGCGGCGCCACCACCGCGGCGGCGGCGGCGTAGAGGACGGTGAGCGCCACGTCGATCAGCTCGTCGTAGTCGGAGAGCATGCTGCCGGTGACGCCGACCACCAGGCCGGTCCACACCTGCCAGCCGGAGCGGCGGGCGCCCAGCTCGAACATCGCCCAGGCCAGCGCGACCGAGGGGACGGCGTCGTTGTCCGCGCCGAACAGGTAACCCACCGCGAACGCGACGGACACGCCACAGACGACAATGAACGGGGACCAGATCCCGAGGTAGCCGAAGAGCAGGACGCCGACCGCGAGCCCCCGGTCGAGCGGGCTCATGGTGCTGCCGGCCGGGGTCAGGAGGAGGTAGCCGACCCCGGTCAGGCTCACCAGGGTGAGCCGGATCGCGGTGTACCGCTCCTCGAACAGCCGCTCCACCCAGAGCATGCCGGCATCCTATGCGGCGGTCCGGGCGGGCAGTAGCGCCGCGGAACGCGTGGGTAGCAGCCAGGCCGCCGCCGTACCGGCGGCCGTGGCCAGCACCAGCACCGCGAACGCGGCGAGCGTGGCGGCGTCCGGGGCGGTGAGCGGCTGGCCGCGCAGCGCCTGCCAGGTCACCAGCACCAGCAGCCCGGTCCAGGCGAACGCGAAGACGACGACCAGGCGGGTCCGCCGGGCCACGTCGCCGACCAGCCCGGACAGCAGCATCGCGAACAGCAGCAACGCCTGCAGGCCGTGGATGCCGACGAAGTGCCCGATCCGCAGGTCGCCGCCGGTGGTGCTCCACCCGGTCAGCGGCATGCCCGGCCCGCCGTCGGGCACCCCCACCGCGTGCGCGCCCATCGTGGTGCCCAGTCCCCGCTCGTCGAGGGCGAGTTGGGCCTCGGTCGGCACCGTCATGGTGAGCCCCTGCAGCAGGCCGACCAGCAGCACCACCATGCCGAGCCGCACCGCCCAGGTGCCGGCCCGGTCCGGCATGCCGTCCCGCCAGAGCAGGACGGTCAGCACCGCGGTGCCCAGCCACAGCACGCTGATCAGGCCACCCATGGCCTGCCACAACGTCTGGTCCAGTGGGGTGGCCTCGTTGAAGTGGCTGGCCCGGCCGCGGGCGGCCTGGGCGACGATGATGCCGACCTCCAGGATGGCGGTGGCGACGACGGCGTACGAGGTCCAGCGGGCGATCCGCCGGCCGCGCCGCAGGTGCGCCATCAGCCAGGCCAGGGTCAGTCCGTAGAGGACGAAGGAGGCGGCGAACTTCGCCGGCTTCAGCCAGATCGGCTGCCCGCCGAGCGTACGGTCGTCGACGACCAGGCCGACGGCGCTGACCAGCAGCAGGCCACCCATCAGGGCGGCGAGGAGGGTGAGGGCGGGGCTGCCCCGCCAGGCGGTACGCAGTGAAGTGGTCATGCCTCGACGGTCGTCGTCGCGGGCGGTCGGCACCTCCTGCCGTCCGGCCGGACCGGGCTCCTGCCACCGGCCGCGCCTCCTGCCACGGGAGGAGGCCGGCGGCAGGAGGGGCCGCTTCTGCCATCAGCAGATCCGCTCACCGTGAACATCGGGCCGGGGCGCCACCGCGAGGCGGCACAGTGGGGTCCATGAGACTGCTGGTGCTGGGTGGTACGGGATTCGTGGGCGGCGCGACGGTGGCCGAGGCGGTCCGCCGGGGCTGGTCGGTGACGCTGTTCAACCGGGGCGTTTCCGGGAGCACGCCGGCCGGCGTACACCGGCTGCGGGGTGACCGGACCGCGCCCGGCGGGCTGGCCGCGCTGGCCGGCGGCGAGTGGGACGTGGTGGTGGACACCTGGGACGGCGCGCCGCGGGCGGCGGGGACGGCGGCGCGGGCGCTGCACGGCCGGGTCGGGCAGTACGTCTACGTCTCCAGCGGGTCGGTCTACGCCGAACCGGTGCAACCGGGCTCGGCCGAGGACGCGCCCGTGGTGGACGCCGAGCCGGACGCCACCGACGGCGACTACCCGCAGCTCAAGGCGGGCGCCGAGCGGGCCGTGCGGCAGGTGTACGGCGACACCGCGCTGATCGCCCGGGCCGGGCTGATCCTCGGCCCGGGGGAGGACATCGGCCGGCTGCCGTGGTGGCTGGAGCGGATCGCCCGGGGCGGGGAGGTGCTCGCACCCGGCCCGGCCGACCTGCCCCTGCAGTACGTCGACGCGCGGGACCTGGCCGGCTGGCTGCTCGACCGGGGCGCCGACCGGCTCGGCGGGACGTTCAACGTGGTCAGCCGCACCGGGCACGCCACCGTGGGTGAGCTGCTCGACGCCTGCGTCGCGGCCACCGGGGCGGACGCCCGGCTGCGCTGGGTCGACCCGGAACCGATCCTGGCCGCCGGGGTGGTGCCCTGGAACGACCTGCCGATCTGGATTCCGCTCGGGCACGAGTACCGCTGGTTGCAGGAGCGCGACGTCAGCCGGGCGTACGCGGCGGGGCTGACCTGCCGCCCGGTGGCCGAGACGGTCGCCGACACCTGGCGCTGGCTGCGCCAGGTCGGCACCGTGCCGCCGCGGGCCGGGCGGCCGCAGCGGGCGAAGGTGGGGCTCGACCCGGCCCGGGAGTCGGCGCTGCTGGCCGGCCTCGCCCCGGCCTGACCGGCGGGCCGGCTGGCCCGGCGCCCCGGCCCTGGCCAGGCCGGGGCGGGCCGGTCCCGTTCGGGGGCGGCCCGGCGGGCCGGGTCACTGGCCGACCGGCAGTTCCAGCACCTCGTCAACGTCGCGGCGGGGGGTCGGCGACCCCGGCTGGCCGTAGCCGATCCGCAGCACCATCTGCGGGGTGCCGAACCGGCCCAGCGAGAGCCGCAGCTGCTCCCGGGCCCCCGGCACCTCGATCGGCTGCGACAGCATCGACGCCGACAGCCCGGAGTCGGTCGCGGTGAGCAGCACCCGCTGCAACGCCTGCCCGGCGACCACCTGGTCCACCGCCGTGTTGCCGGCCGAGCCCAGCACGGCGACCAGCGGCTCCGGTTCGAAGTCGCGCCCCGGGGCCCGGTCCAGCCCGCCGAAGCCCCGGGACGGCAGCAGGTCCTGCGGCTCGCTCTGCGGGCCACCGGCGGCCGCCGGCACCCCGTCCGGTGCGGGCTCGGTGCGCACCCAGTCGGTGCGTTCCGCCCGGTAGGCGGGGTCCCGTTCGAGCACCCGGTGGGCGCTGCGGGCGATCTCGGCGAAGGCGTTCACCGCGCTGACCCCGATCAGCAGCTCCAGCCAGCACAGCTCGGCCCGGGCCGCCTCGGCGAGCCGCCACCGGGCGTCGGCCGGCACCGGGTCCGGCCAGAACGGCGCCCGGTTGCTGAACCGGCGGGGGATGGCGGCGTGCAGGCTCTGCTCCGTCGGGGTGGGTCGGCGGGGCAGGTCGGGCACCAGCCGGGCCACCACGTCCGGTTCGGCCGGGTAGGGGCGCAGCCGCACCCGTGCCGGGGTGCCCGCAACGGCCAGCGCGAGCCGCAGGTTGAACAGGGCCGCCCCGCAGGCGATCCGGACGCCCCAGCCGCTCGGGTCGGTGGCCGGCAGCCGCCGGGACGCGTCGACGAGCACCTCGATGCCGCCGTCGCGCAGGCGGAACCGCCACGGCTGGGTGTTGTGCAGCGACGGCGCCCGTACCGCGTCGGTCACGGCGTCGCGTAGCTGCTCGATGGTGTAGGCGGCGTCCATCTTCGGCTCCTTCGGCACTCGCCGGGTTCCTCTCCACCGTGCCCCGGCCGGCACCGGCCGGACAGGGCCGGACGTCCCGTCCGCCCGGGCCCGACCGCCCCCCGCCGCAGGTCAACGGCCTGGTGACCAGCGCACCGGGCCAGCTCCAGTCACCCGCCTCCGGCGGCACGCACCGCCCCCTCCGGTGCGGCCGTGCCCGTTCCTCCCGGGTCGGTCAGCCGTGGCGTCGGCTGTCCGTTCGGCCGCAGGTCACGGCGGTTCGGGACCTTCGGCCCGTGCCGATCCGCCCGGCAGCGGGTAGAAACGAGGAATGATCCGGGTGTTCCTCCTCGACGACCACGAGGTCGTCCGTCGTGGCCTTGCCGACCTGCTGACCAGCAGCGGTGACATCGAAGTGGTCGGCGAGTCCGGCTCCGCCCAGGAGGCGGCGCGGCGGATCCCGGCGCTGCGGCCGGACGTGGCCATCCTCGACGCCCGGCTGCCCGACGGCAACGGCATCGACGTGTGCCGCGACGTCCGGGCCGTGGACTCCTCGATCAAAGGTCTGATCCTCACCTCGTACGAGGATGACGAGGCGCTGTTCGCGGCGATCATGGCCGGCGCGGCCGGCTACGTGCTCAAGCAGATCCGCGGCACCGACCTGGTCGACGCGGTGCGCCGGGTGGCGGCCGGGCAGTCGCTGCTCGACCCGGCGATCACCACCCGGGTGCTGGAGCGGATCCGCAGCGGCGTCGAGCAGCCCCGGGAGCTGAAGGACCTCACCGACCAGGAGCGGCGGATCCTGGAGTACGTGGCCGAGGGGCTCACCAACCGGGAGATCGCCGGCAAGATGTTCCTGGCCGAGAAGACGGTCAAGAACTACGTCTCCAGCGTGCTGGCCAAGCTGGGCCTGGAGCGCCGTACGCAGGCCGCCGTCCTGGCCACCCGCCTGCTCGGCAAGACCACCCACTGACCCACCACCGCCCTCCCCGCCCGCCGACCCCGGCGCGCCCTTTCGGGGAACGAGTGGCCTCGTCGCGCCCGGAGGCCACCCGTTCTCCGTACGACCGCTGAGGAGGTGGGGTGGGAGGTCAGTCGCGCAGTGGGACTGACCAGTGCAGTTCGGTGCCGCGCGGGCTGGCCGGGCGCACCTCGAACACGCCGCCGTGCCGTTCCGCGCGTTCGCGCAGATTGACCAGCCCGCCCCGGGCGGCGGCCGGGTCGCAGCCCACCCCGTCGTCGGTGACGGTGACCGACACCTGCCCGGCGTCGACCCGGACGGCGACCGCCACCCGGTCGGCCTGGGCGTGGCGTACCGCGTTGGACAGCGCCTCCCGCAGCACGGCGGTGAGGTCGGGGCGGACCGCGTCCGGCACGGCGCTGTCGATCGGGCCGGCCAGCTCCAGGCTGGGCCGGTAACCGAGGGACTCGGCGGCCACCTCGACCGCCTCCCGGATCTCGGTGCGCAGCGCCGCGCTCATCGGCGTGCGCAGCTCGAAGATGGTGCGGCGGATGTCCTTGATGGTGGCGTCCAGGTCGTCGACCGCCGCGTTGATCCGCTTGGCGATCTCCGGCTTCGCCGCGATCGGGGCGGCGCTCTGCAGTTGCAGACCGGTGGCGAAGAGCCGCTGGATGACCACGTCGTGCAGGTCCCGGGCGATCCGCTCGCGGTCCTCCAGGACGACCAGCAGCTCCCGCTCCTCCTGGCCCCGGGCCCGCTCCATGGCCAGTGCCGCCTGCCCGGCGAAGCTGCCGAGCTGGGCGAGCGCCTGGTCGTCGATGCTGGACGGCAGGTGGTCGGGCCGGTGCGCGATCACCAGCACGCCGTGCAGGGTGTCCGCGGTGGCCAGCGGGGAGACCACCGCCGGCCCGGTGTGCAGCAGCGCCGGCCAGGGCGCGGCGTGCGCGAGGTTGTCGACCACGTCGTGCCGGCCCTCGGCGACGGCCGCGGCGAAGCTGGTCTCGGCGGCCGGCAGTGCGGCGCCGACCAGCGCCGCAGCCTGGTCACCGGCCCCGTCGACGACCTCGACGGTGAACTGGCCGGCCTCGGGGTCGTAGAGCAGCACCAGCGCCAGCTCGGCCTCGGCCACCTCGCGGGCCCGGCGGGCCACCAGCGCCAGCGCGTCGGTGCGGCGCACCTCGCCGAGCAGCACCGAGGTGATCTCGGCGGTCGCGGCGAGCCAGCGCTCCCGCTGGTGGGCCAGGGCGTACAGGCGGGCGTTCTCGATCGCCACGCCGGCCGCGGCGGCCAGCGCGACCACGATCTCCTCGTCGTCGTCGGTGAACTCGGCGGCGCCCTGTTTCTCGGCCAGGTAGAGGTTGCCGAAGACCTGGTCGCGGATGCGCACCGGCACGCCGAGGAAGCTGTGCATCGGCGGGTGGTGCGGCGGGAAGCCGTACGAGTTGGGGTGCTGGGTGATGTCCGGCATCCGCACCGGTCGGGGGTCGTCGATGAGCAGGCCGAGCACGCCCCGCCCGTGCGGCAGGTCACCGATCTTGGCGTGCAGCTCGGCGTCGATGCCGTAGGTGATGAAGTCGTGCAGCATCCGGTCGGCGCCGATCACGCCGAGCGCGCCGTAGCGGGCGCCGGCCAGCTCGCACGCCGCCTCGACGATCCGCTGCAGGGTGCTGCGCAGATCCAGGTCGGTGCCGATGCCGACCACCGCGTCCAGCAGCGCCCGCAGCCGCTCGCGGCTGGTGACCACCTCGCCGACCCGGTCGAGCATCTCCTGCAGCAGCTCGTCGAGGTGGACCCGGGACAGCGGGCTCAACCCGAGCGAGGGCGTCGCCGGGAGTTCCGGCCGGGGGTTCGGTGCGTTGGCGGCCATCGGCCGATCTTAACGGCCGGCCGGCCGCCGGCACGAGCGCGTCAGCCCTGCCCGCCGCGTACCGCCGAGGTGTCCACCACCTGCTCCACCGGCAGCCGCGGGGTGTGCGGCGGCCCGGCGTGCGCCGGGTCCGCGATCCCCAGGCGCAGCACGATGTACGGGTGGCCGAGCCCGGCCAGCAGCCGGCGCAGCGTCTGCCGGGTGCGCTCCACCTCCACCACCCCGCTCAGCGGCACCACCGACACGCCCTGCCGGGTGGCGGTCAGCCACGCCGCGGAGAGCGCCTCGCCGGCGCGCAGCCAGCTGTCCCGCTCGTCCTCGTCGCCGTAGAGCAGCGCGTACACCGCCGCCCGGTCGTGGCCCGGGCCGACCGGCAGGCTGCCGGGGCGGCCGAAGTCCCGGCCCGGCACGGTGGTCTGCGGCGGCTGCTCGGGCAGCACCTCCGGGGGCAGCCCGGTGCCGGTGCCGGCCCGGCTGGTCCAGTAGTCCAGCTCCTCGCGCAGCTGCGGGTCCTCAGCCTCGACCGTGGCGGCGTGCCCGGCCGCGGCGGCCAGCTCCATCACCTGGTCGGAGTCGAGGATCTGCAACCGGCAACCCTCGGCGGCGACCGCCGAGCTGATCTGCCCGAGCGCGGCCGTGGGCACCGGCTCGTCGCTGACCGGACGCCGGTCGGTGTGCCGCACCTGCATGCACTGCACCATGTGCATCGCGTCCGGGTCGGCGCCGGTGCGGGAGAAGCCGGTCAGCCGGGCCAGCAGCTGGGCGTCGTCCGGGTCGGGCAGCCGCTCCACCATCGCCATCCAGCCCTCGGCGGCCAGCGCCAGCCGGGCGTGGTGCAGCGCCGTGCCGCAGCTGATCGACAGCAGCCGCCCGTCCGGGTCGGTCGCGGTGAGCCGGCGGTCGGGGACCGCGTGCAGCTCCAGCGCGTCGGGCAGCACCCGCCACCGCCACGGTTGGGTGTTGTGCACCGACGGGGCGTGACCGGCCATGGCCGCCGCCTCCGCGAGCGCGGTGGTCAGCGGCCGGTCGCTCGCCGGCGTCTCGTGGCTCATCGTCACGACCTTTCGTCTCTGCCCATCGTGCCGCACCCGGGTGGCGTCGCGGGCGGGGTTGCCGCTCCCATCCTGCGACATCCGGCAGGCCATCGCACGGTACCCAGGTCCCGCCGCCGCCGGGTCCTTCGGCCCGCCCGCGACGCCACCCGGG